>JAJFMM010000004.1 GCA_021772165.1 Chlamydiota bacterium
ATGATTGAGAAACCAATTGGCCTTTGGTATGTGATCCACAATCCACTTTCTCTTATCGACAGGTCCAGTCGGAAGGGTGTGCCCCTCTCGGGCTAAAAGAGCCTGCTTGAATTGTACGGCTTCCCAAGGTTCGATGAGGGCGAGTTTATATTGCTGAGTCTGCTTATCCTTGAATATCATCGTCATCTGTGCAGGTTTTTGCTGCTCCGTCAGGGGCGCAGCCTCCTGAAAGTTATTGCTGACCAAGAGATCTTTTTCAAACAGGTCGGAAACTTTTCCCAACGAAGGATTCTCCCCCAGAGCAAAATTCAATTGCATCATATGCGCATTGGAATCTCTCATATGAGGATTCGGATTCCAGAGTCCTGCATTCTCGGGATTTAGATCAGGCCACGATTTATGTGGGGCCGCTGTTTTGCGAGAGGGCGCCTGTTGGATTTTTTCCTGCATCATCTCGGTTTCAATCTCCTGCTCCACTTGTGTCTCTTGCTCCTGAATCAGTTCCTGCTGCTGCTCCATTTCAGAGGGCGCTCGCTGCGTTAACTGCTCATTCACAAAGGGGAGATCTCGCTCGAGGATGGCACCCATTTCCCGTCTCATTTCCGCTATCTTTTCAGAGGTGCTGCCTTGGTAGACCTGCTGTAAAATCGGTTTGGCCTTGTCGAGTAGCCTATCGATCTCATGTTGAAACACGTCCGCTTTAGGCTTTAGCTCTTCTGCTTGTCCAAAGAGGTCAAAGGCTGAGGTGCTCGTTTTTGGGAAAAACGTTTCTAGAAGGCTCTTATGGAGACCCTGGATATGAGCCAGCTCTGTAGGATCTTTGTCCCCGAGCCAGTTGAAAAGATGGTTTTCCATCACGGCTTTTAGCTTATGGCGAAGAGCGATTTCACTATCTGCCATCTGCTTTTCCGACTCATTGATGATCAAGTAGCGCAAGATCTCTTCAGAGCTCAGTGTATGCTCCCTGGGAAGACCCAGTTTTTCGAGGATGATCGAAGCGTCATCTTCCAGGACAAGCAGTTCGATGCGTTGCCCGCTCTCTATTCCGCGGAGACGGCCCGCTGCTTGCTCGAGTTGGGTGAAGGTCATCTGTTCGTCAACGCTCACAATCCCGACTGCATCCTTTTTCTGCGCAATATCCGTTCCAATGATGTTTGGCTGATCATAGAGTGTGACCCTCTCGTGAGGAGCTGCAGTGGCCATCCGTATCGGGACTGCTTTTTCATCCGGATTGCGTTTCACAACGATGCCTTGAGCTGGATCGACGCGCACATGCGCCCTGCCGGCTGCTTGCCCCCAAGCATCTGCCAATCCCTCTAGATTTTCAGTAGCAAAAAGCCCGCCTGCATCCATGAAAGCGTCTGCTGTGAGACATGGAGATGTGGTAAGCAGTGTCTTCGGATCAATCTCTTTAAGGATATGCGTTTTGCCGATCGTCTGCTCAGAGAGAAGCTTGAGCATTCTGCCAACAACCGCGGCATCATTCGGGTTTTTGAAGCTCCCCGGATAGGCGGGGTAGTTGTTCGGTGTCCCGGAAAATCCGTGCCAGCCATCAAACAGATTGCCGAGGTGCTGGCTGGTCGCCTTGAGATTCGCCGGATAGAGTTTGACCAGGTTCAGTGCATGGCTCTTGATGAGGTGGCGGAGAAGCGTCGGCTCCTCTTTGATTCGAAGGAAGAGCTTTCCTTCTAGCCCGGGTGTATCGAGTGTGAGATCTGTTTTGAAGATTTCAGCAAAATCGCGATCGGCTTTTGTGATCTCTCGCATGCCGATCTCTGCTTCAGCGCTTTTCTTAAGAGAGAGCTCTTTTAGGCGCTCACTTCTGTACTCTTGGACGATTTTATCGACCATGTTCTGATTAGGACCTTTTCGAAGAGAGCCTTGGAGCAGGTAGTTTGTCTCCACATAAGGTGAGCTGAATTTCGAGCCGATGTTGGGTTTGCCTGCTGCTGCAAACGGGATCGGTAGGATATCTCCTTCGCTCTCGTAGCCGTAGCGCTCATTGAAGTCTCTGTCGAGGGTCATCGGCAGGAGCTCTGTAAGCTCTCCTCGCAGTAGCGCCAAAGAGTCGCGCACATCGAGGCTCTCTATCCATTGACCGACTCTGGAATCCTCTTTCTTGAGGATGTAGGCTTCGATATCGCCGAGTCTACTCTGATTGTCTTTGAGGAAGCTAGCCAGCGTCTGCAACTCAGGATCGATGCCGGTCTGGATGCGTTTTATAACTTCGCTTGCCAAGCGTGGAGCGATCTCTTCTGCAAAACGCGTTTGGCTAAATACTTGCGCGCTTGTGAGCTTTTTATCGGGTAGGCAGTTGAAGTGCATGCGCTCCTGGATCCAGCTGTCGCTTGCTAAAATGTCATAGAGGTTGAGGATGAGGGCGCGTTCAGATTCGGGTAGTGAGACTGGATCTCCGAAGGGGTGGTTGGTCTCGATCCTTGGATCAAACTCCACATGCACCTCGTCGATGGTCGGTTTCACAAAGAGAATCTTCTGTATCTTTCCCAGAGCCGTTACGGTACGAGTATCTGCAGGCTGGCCTTTTTCAATTTTTGCTAGATAGGCCTCGGTATGCTCGATGAAAAGGTTGCGTAAGATGCGCAGGCTCTTACCTGAGGTGAGGACAGGCTGACCTTTGTTTTTAGCCTCTTCGAGTTTCTTTAAGATCGACTCGAGATGCTCTATCTTCTTCGCATCGCTTCTCGTGAACTCGAGTTCATAAGAGGAGACGTCGTAGACTGTCTTCATGATGTGCGTAAACTCTTTTCCGGCGCTGGCGAGCTGAGCTTCCGGCATCACGGCCAGTGCGAGCTTTCCTTCCTCTGCATAGTAGCGAGAGAGTGTCGGGAGGAGGCGAGATGTTTTGCCTGCGCCGACTGCAATGCGATGCACCGCTCTTTCAGCTGTCGAGGTGGAATTGAGACCGGGAAGACCCAGCTTTCCGAGACTCTCTACCTGTCCGCCTCGATAGTAGGTGCCGGTTCGGTACTCCATGATTTTCATCAAACGCTTTGCGTCCGCTGGAAACTGGCGTGTGGCTCTAGCTTTCTCTACAAATTGTTTGAGAGACTTCGCTAGATGCTCATCATCTGCACTCTGAACTTCGCTCATCGAATCGACGAGTTGCTGATGGTACTGCCACTCGGGGACCAGGTCGATCCACTGCTCGAGCATTCGATCAATCTGGCGCGCTCTCTCTTCATCGATCTCCGGATTGAGGCTGATGTAAGCTCTAAGATCATTCTGTTCAAAGACGGAGGTCAGCTGCTCAAAAGAGATCGGTTTTGCGCTCTTCGCTTCGAATTGTAGCATCAGGCGATCGGCAGCCACGGGATCTTTGGGCAGGGGATTAGCTGCGTTCAAGAGGTTGATGCGCTTTCGCTCCATTTCTACGGAGAGCTCTTGTTGTGCGCTTTTCAGTTCGATCCGCTTGGCTGTAAAGGCTTCCGGATCCAGCAGGGTGTGGGACTCTTTTCCTCGCTCTTTTTGGTAGGCACGAGCGCCATCTTCATAGAGCTTAAAGAGCTGCTGCGTCGGAGCTGATAGTTTATTGAACCAGTCGCTTTTGAGATCAAATACTGAAGAGAGTTCGCCTTGAGAAGTGCTCTTCACTTCAACCAGACGCTGCAGGTCAGCATCGCTGAGTACCGCTGCTCTTGGCTCCATGGTTCCTGATCGGATCGGAGCTGTTTGGGCAATGTCCTCTAACTTTAGATCGACTCTTTTTGATCCGAATAGGATCTCTTTGAGTCCATGGTCGAGAGCTGCGCGCGCGGCGATCGGATTGGCAAGCTGCATTCTAGCTAAGACGGTATCGATCGGCTCGCCTATCTGTTGAATCTTCTTCTTAAACAGTCTCACTTCTAAATCCATCGGCAGGCGTAGCCCCGGAATGCTTTCAAACACTTTGAGATAGCGATCTGTGAGCTGCTCGGGCACATCCCACTTCTCATTTTCAGAGAGGGGGTTCTGCTCAATGTTTCTGCTCTTGATGCTTGCAGCCAGCACGCGCAATCCGAAAGACTGAGGCGTCTCGTCCAGAGGTAGCTTAGAACCATCGATGATCCAGTCTAGGATCTGCATCTCATCTTCTGAAAAGCGCATGCCATGCTCTGAAATGCTCTCTAAGAGCTCTTTAGCTGAAAAATAGTCGCGGTGCGCAAGATGGAGCATCGAGAAATAGAGATTCGACTCGCAGTCGATCCCAACAAATTGTCCCGTATCTGGATTCTTGTCGGCGGTGAGTAAGCGCTGCTCTCTACCATCTCGAGTGAAGGGGAGATCCATTGCTAGAGAATCACCAGATGAAGCGGGCTCTCTACGAGGCATTAAGAGTCTCTGGCTACCTTTCTCTGTCTGCAGAAGCAGGAAGTTCGTCTGTCCGGCAAAGAGAGGGTGCACCTGGCGATCGGCAACAAAGTATTGAGGTGCGCTATCGAGATGCCATCCGCGTTTTTTCCAAGAGAAGCTTAAACCCTCTTCGAAGCGAGGAAATTCGATGTGATGGCCCTGCTGTCCTTTCATCCAAGGATGGACATAGCTCGAATCTTCAAATTGTCTCGCCCAGCGGTAGGCTTCTTGATCGATGTCCGCGAGCTGGAATTCTCCTTGATAGATGCCATAGACGCTGCCGTCTCGATTCAGATCAATCTGATAGACCTGTTTTCCCTCTTGATCGAGCAAGCGGATCTCCCTGCCGCTTTCAGAGTACCAAGCGGAGAAGCGAGAGAGCATCCAGTTCGATTTGATCCAGTCAGATCTCTCATCTGCGGAGATATGCTGGAAGGCCTCACTGCGATCGGGAAAACGCCTGTAGAGATGCCAGGTGTTTTTCTGGAACTGCGCCAGATTGAGATGTCCTTGCTTGTCTTCAAATTCGTAGGTAAGTCTGTCGATCGCTTTGGCTCTGTAGCTGGCGGCGCCATGGATCTTTGCGTAGGATTCAGAGAGACGGGCGCCCATCGGCAGTAAAAGACCCTCGAGTCCTTTTTGCACCACTGTTCCTTCTCGTACGTTGATCAGTAGATCGCCCGTTGTATCTGTGAAGAGAGAGCCATCGATCTCTTTTACTTCTTTAGGATCGATGACGCCCTGCAACGCCTGGAAAAGACGCTCTTGGCTGAACTTGCCATCTGGATGTAGAGCTTTGTCGCAATCGGTTCTGAAGCGCTCCAAGAGAGTGTCGATTTGACGATCGATGACATCGCTATTGACCATTCTCAAAGGCCCAAAAGAGTGTGCCGTAAAAACGGACTGCAAAAATTGAAGAGCCTCAGTTTCATTCAAGCTCTCTTTAGTGAGAAAGCCTAGCGCATGAAGAGATGCATAGGAGCTCTTTTCTCCGGGAGTTAGGTCTGTGCGGGCTAGCATTCTCTCTGGCAGGCGGCTCATCGCTTTTAATGCTTTCGGTAGTGGATGATCCTGATAGACATCGGGGGCTGCCTTTCTGGCGGCATCGCTGTATTGGCTCAGGCGAACAGCTATTTCAGCAAGATAAACCTGCAGCTCTGCATTGCCATCGTGGATACGGAACTGATTCGCCAAGAAATTCACAAGATCAGCTTCAGCGGCTGGACCCACGCCATTTGGTTCCTGAAGGTGGCGCCAGAGAAGTCCCGGATCGAATAGGAGGTTGAGAAACTCGATCTGCTCTTGCGGATGCGTGATCCAGTGAGGATTTTCCAAGTAGTGCGAGATGGTGAGAAACGGCTGGAGCTCAGGCTCTGCACGCATCGACCACTTGATACGATACTCATCGCTGGCATCTTTGGTCATGGCTACATTTAAATCGTAGACCGAGCGAGGAAGAAGGTCGATGCCGGGGTGATAAGCAAAATGATCTGCAACTGCGTTTTCAGAACGCCCCTGATCTTGTAGCTGTAGAGTTCTCAGATCCTTCAACACGCCGGCAACTGAAATGGGCTGCTCCAAATGAGAGAAGAGATGGCCACGCTCGATCCCATTGGGTACATCGGGATGGCGCTCATAGAGTTTACGATCAATGCCCTCTAATCTCTGAACAATCTCATTGCTATTTCCAAATAAGGAAAAGGGTCTTTCATACACCGGTCTAAGAGCGTTATCGCTAGAGAGCTTTCCAGGATGAACAGATCCGGCTCGCATCATGTGGTAGGTATGATACGCTGTATCGCGAAGACTCGTAAACCAGTTGGGGAGCTGCTTGATTCCGTTGCCCATCCAAGCATCCCAGCCCTGTTCTCTTTTTATATATCCTCTAGAATGGTCACTCGGATTCAGATCGTAACTGTTAAAGTCGGATTGTCTGGAAGCATATTGATTATCCGTTCCCAAAAGCACAGCTACTTCAAGATCCGTATTACCATAGTTCCAAAAACTACCAGTCCTTCTGGAGCTGCCAAAACCATCAAAGCGAGAAAAGAGCAAATCTGCTTCCCGATTCATTAACTTTTTCGTTTTGTACAAGGATCGTCTCTCTGCAGCCCAATCTCTGATTCCCTGAAGACGAACTGTGTCTAAGTGAGGATCGAACGTGCGGAAAAAGGGATTTTCGCCATCGATGATCGATTCAAAGGGCTCAAGATCGATCTGAAAGAGATTCATCTCTCGCACCTGGGCATAGGCCATAACCTTATCTGCAAAAGCGAGGAGCTCGAGCTGCGAGATCATCGTCTCCGGATCGGGAAGCGTTTTTTTTCCTAGAAACTGAGCACTCAACAGACTCTGAGATAGTTTTCCCATCGCCTCGAGCAATTGCGTGCTCTCTTCAGGAGTCAGCATCTCGAGCGTTAGCGTATCGATTGCCTGAGGATTGATCGTTTTCGACCAGCTCTTGATCGCAAGGAGAGCGTCTTCCGGATGCTCCGGCAAGCTGTCGGCAACTTTCTTGGAAACATCTAGTACGCGGCTCGTCAACGTCTCTGCAGAGAATCTCGCAGCATTTTTCACAATCGTTTTCAGATGATTGTAATGCTCTGGAGCCTCGCTGACTATATAGGTTCGAAGAGCCTTAATCGAATCTTTCTCTTCTGGTACTAGGTAGCGAATATGAGGAAGATCGGCATTATTCAATCCTTGACTCAGGTAGCTCCACGGAGCAGAGCGCTCTTCTGGGTATTTCCTGGTATAGAAATTGTGACCGTTAGGATAATTAGGATCCCCAATGGCCTCTCCAAAGAAGACAGGGGCGTCTTTTCTTTGAGTAAGATGCGCAATTTCATTCGAAAAAAGCCCCTGGTTTTGGAGCTGCTTGACCAGTTGTGCAAGAGGAAGGTGCGCTCCTTTTAATTTCTCATCGCCAAGTTTGTTCATCAGAAGTTCGGCGGTGGCAACAGCTTCTAACAGCGCAGGTCCCTCTTTTAAGGATACAGTGCTTTGAGCCAGCGTAGCGAGTCTCTCTTTCGCCTCTTGAGGTGTGAGATGGTCAAAATCAGAGGGATCTGGAAGAGCAGAGGCAGCATGGGTGCTCCTTTCAGGATAGAGCTGCAGGTCTAGGATGGGTTTAGGTGGTGTAATGTCTTGGGCAATGCCTTGCATCAACGGATGCGATTGCTCGGCCGGAGCTTTTCCTCCAGCAAGGACTCTCTTACCAATGGATTCCTCTGCAATAGAGGGCGCATCCATGCGGAGCTTACTGTGTATCTCAAGAGCGGCTCTCTTTAGGGTCGTGTCGATCTGTTTCAACGTGCTTGCTTTAGAGGCCAAAGAGTCGGGTGCCATCCAGCCATCTACAGCAGCTCTTTCAGAACTTTGTGCAAGAGCAGATGTTGCATAGGAGAGGAGCGTATGGATTTCAGGATTGTCTACTAGAGTGTTGCCATGAAGATCGAGATAGTCTTTGATCGCTGAGATCTGAAAGCCGAGAGAGGCTTCTGGTCCCAGTTCTGCAAAGAGAAGATCATTGAGCGTTCCCTGAAAGCCACCTACGATTCGGTCAGGCTGTTTGAAAACGGTCTGGTATTTCGCTGTTTTCGTTTCGCGACCTGTAAACGTTCTGATAGACCCCGTTTTATCCGATATCAATTGGTTGAGAATAAAAGGTTTTGAGAGCAGCTCGCTGATCTGCACACCAGTTATTTCTCGGTAGGGCTGCACATGAAGAGATTGCGAATCAGATTTTTTGCCGCCAT
>JAJFMM010000031.1 GCA_021772165.1 Chlamydiota bacterium
AGATGGTTGCGCATTTACTATAGGAAACTATGAGAGAAAATGTTCTTTTTGAGATCACAAAAGACAATCTAGAAACCGGGCTTCGCGGTGTGCCTGTCGGCTACTGCGTTACCTCCTTTGCAGATCCACAGAAAGGGCTCACCTATGTGGGTCGTCCGATCTCTGAGGTGTGCTACTGGGATCCTCTTCAAGTGATCTATCTCCTCTACTTCGGAGAGGCGGGGTCAAAAGCGCAAATCGCAAAGTTTCAGCAGGACTTAAATCAGCGCGCTCAGTGCAAAGAGGAAACGATCCGCGCCATCGAAGCGCTGCCGAGAGCTGGCCATCCGATGGATCTCTATGCAGCCGCTTTTTCCATTGCAGGAATGGAAGAGCTGCACGGCGATTATCGAGAAGACTGCTTAAATGTGATCGCAAAAATCCCTCAAATTACAGCCGCCGTGATCAATCATCACGCGGGATGGGGAAAAACGCCCGCTTCAAAGCCCGAACTGGGCTACATGGAGAATTTTGTCCATCTCCTCCAGATGCCGGATATCGATCGCGAAAAACTCACCCCCGTCTTCAAGCTATTCAACGTCTTGCACTATGATCACTGTGGCGGCAACCTCTCCGCGTTTGTTGGAAAATCGGTCGCATCGGGCATGGCGCACATGTACGCTTCGCTTGCCTCCTCTCTAGCCGCGCTCTCAGGACCTAAACATGGGAAAGCGAATCAGGACTGCTTAGAATTTGTACAAGAGGTGCTCGATTCTGTTGGAGAGACGGCAACAGCCTCCGATGTTGAGGGATTCATCCGCGAAAGATTGAAGAACAATCAACTCGTCTACGGCTTTGGCCACGCAGTGCTTCGCGTAGAAGATCCTCGCGCCAGCGTCTGCTATGAACATGCTCAAAAGCATTTCCCCGATCATCCTCTCATCAAGATTGCCCATCATTTGAGAACGGAAGGGCCGAAAGTCCTTTCGGAAAATCCCAAAATATCCAATCCTTTTCCCAATGTCGATGCCATTACGGGATCTGTCCTAATGGCAGCCGGATTCTCTTATCCCGAGTACTATACGGTTCTTTTCGGAGTGAGCCGCCTAGTCGGGATAGCGATTCAGATCGTCTACGAGAGAATGGAAGCCAGAGGCGGCAAAGGCGTGCCGATCATGAGGCCGCTCTACTTATACAAGTCCAGGAAATGAGAGAACGCTACCCTCCTATAGAACCCAATCAGAGCGGCCATCTAGTCGTCTCAGAAAAACATACACTCTACTGGGAAGAGTGCGGCAATCCAAATGGAAATCCCGTCATCTTTCTGCACGGCGGCCCGGGTAGCGGCACTAGCCCGTCCCATCGCTGTTTTTTTGACCCCGAAGCATACCGCATCATCCTGCTAGATCAGAGAGGCTGCGGCAAATCGACGCCCCACGCGGAGATTGAAGAGAATACAACCTGGAATCTCGTGGCTGATATCGAGAAGCTACGCGAGCTCCTAGGGATCGAGAAGTGGGTCGTTTTTGGAGGCTCTTGGGGTAGCACACTCTCTCTCGCTTATGCCGAAACGCATCCGGAGAGAGTCAAAGGACTCATTTTACGCGGTATTTTTCTCTGTCGAGATCAAGAACTTCGCTGGTTTTACCAGCATGGCGCCCATCATCTCTTTCCCGATCGCTGGGAGCAGTTTCTAGCGCCGATTCCTGAGAAAGAGAGAGGGAATCTGATTGAGGCCTACTACAAAAGGCTCACATCGCCCGATGCAAAAGTGAGACGGGAAGCTGCGAAGGCGTGGTCCGGATGGGAAGGATCGGCTCTTGGACTCAAATTTGATTTCAACGCATTCCAATCTTTTACAGAAGATACGACAGCCGATGCGATCGCTCGCCTCGAGTGCCACTACTTCATGAACAAATGCTTTTTCAAAACGGATAACTGGCTCATCGAAAATGTGGAGAAGATCCGCCACATTCCTAGCGTGATTATACATGGCCGTTATGATATCATCTGTCCTTTCGAAAATGCCTGGGATCTGCACAAAGCTTGGCCCGAGGCGAAGCTCGAGATCATTCCCGATGCAGGCCACGCGGCCGGCGAGCCGGGAATCACAGATGCGTTAGTACGCGCTAGCGACGCATTTAGGACATTATAGTGAGGAATTTATGACCTGGGTTGAATTAGAAAAGTGTTTTCATCGAGCCATCTCACAAGCCTTTTCTAAGAAGAAGGCGATTCTAGCTTTTCCGGCTCTCATTCTCTGCGGGATTCTGCTCGTCTCGTGTAAAGCGATCGCCTTTGATGCGAGCGACTGGGTGGCGATGAGCCTGGCCTTTTTGCCGATTCTGCTCTCATCAGGGATTTTACTCTCACTCGGAGTGCTGCTCATTCGACTCTATGCACATGAGGCCAAACAGCTCTCCCTGCCCTTCAAAAAGCTCTTTGCCGGCTCCGCTGATGTGATACTGGGTACGCTCTACCTCTCCTTGCCGCCGATTTTGATCTACCTGTTACTCTGGATCGTCTTAGGTTTTTTCTATCTCTTGCGAGAGATTCCTGGAGTAGGCCAATTTTTCAGCATCGTGTTTGCCTTTGGCCCATTCTTACTCATTCTATCCTCGCTTCTGCTCTGCCTGTTCAATCTACTGCTGCTTTTCTTTGTGACCCCAGCTGTTGCGATGCAGCCGATGAAAAAAGTGAGTGCAGTGCAGAGAATCGCAGCCTTTTTACAGGGGCGCCTCTTCACAGGAGTCGCACTCTTTCTTTTAGCACTGATCCCGATAGGATTTGCTGTAGGCCTACTTAGTTTTTCCGCCTTTTTGACCAACATGAGCTTTCAAGTGGGAGAGCAGAGCCTCGCCGTTGCCCTCGAGTGGTTCTTCATCATGCTACCCTTCTGCGCACTGTTGACACCTGCAGTCATCTTCTTCTTTAATTTCGCAGCGGAGAGCTTCTGGCTCCTGCAGCGTCGAGCTGCCACATCATGAAAATAGCCATTGTTGGCGCCGGCTACGGAGGTCTTTCTCTATGTTGGCATTTTCTGCAGCACGATGGCTGTGAAGTCACGCTCATCGACGCCAATGGAATTGGCGCCGGAGCCTCCGGCGCATCCACCGGCTTGCTCCATCCCTATCCTGCCAAGCTGGCGAAGCGCTCACTTAGAGCGGAAGAGGCTATGCGAGAGGCTCATGCTCTCCTCGAAGTAGCAGGTGCAGGCGTGGCTTCTCATTCGGGCATCGTGCGCCTAGCGATGAATAATGATCAAAAGAAGGCCTACCAAGCGTCTCTTCCCGATGCAGAGTTCCTCGATGAAGAGGCGGTAAAAAGCCGCTTTCCGAAAGCGATCTCCTCCGGAGGCCTCTGGATCCCTCAGGGAAAAACAGTTTTTTCCAAACCCTATCTAGAAGGCTTGTGGCAAGCCTGTGAAAAGAGGGGAGCCAAGCTGCACCTGCAGCCTCTACAAGATCTCAAAGAGCTGGACGCTTTTGACGCAGCCGTACTAGCCAACGGCCATAAGATTTTGAGCTTCAAAGAGTGTGCAGATCTCCCCTTGAAAACTAGACATGGACAAGCGCTTGTCTGCCGTTGGCCGGCGTCCGAGCCGCCGCTTGCCTGCAGCCTGATTGGACGAGGGCACCTCTCTTTGTCGGAAGATCCCTCGCTCTGCCTACTCGGTGCCACCTACGAAAATACGTTTGATCCAAAAAGAGTAGAGGCTCTCCGCGAGCAGATCGGCGTGTTTTATCCACCTGCACGCGATTTTGAGATCCTCGATGTGCGAAGAGGAGTGCGGATTGCACCGAAAGAGGGCTATCTGCCTCTGGTCCAATCTATTTCTAAAAAAGTTTGGGTCTTTACAGGGCTCGGTTCTCGCGGGCTGCTTTATCACGGACTCTACGGAAAAGAGCTTTCTCTAGAGATTATTAAATCCCTATCGCATTAGAATACTCACATGAAATCGTCATTTCTTTTTCTAGGGACAGGTGCATCGGCCGGGATCCCGATCATTGCGTGCCACTGTCCAGTATGCACCTCAACAACGTCACCTCAAAACCGCCGCTTGCGCTCTTCCGGGCTCATCAAGCTCGGGGAGAAGAGGTTTCTGATCGACTCCGGACCCGATTTTCGTGAGCAGGCGCTCCGCTATGAGATCGAGAGACTCGACGGGATGCTCCTTACGCATACGCACTATGACCATATCGCAGGTATCGACGAGCTGAGGATCTACAATTTTCGCATGAAGCAGCCGATGCCATGCCTGCTTTCCCAGGAATCGCTCCAGGATTTGCAGAGGCGCTATTACTATTTCTTTGAAAAGAATAGAGATGGGCACTCTGCCAGCGCACAGTTTAACTTCCAGGTCATAGAAAAAGAGTTTGATTCTCTTGAATTTGAGGGAGTCAGATGGTCTGTGCTGAGCTATTTTCAGGGAGGGATGAAGGTGATGGGTCTTCGTCTGGGTGATTTTGCCTATATCACAGACATCAGCGAGTATGATGCCGAGGCGGTTTTCGGAGCACTTAAAGGAGTCAAAAAACTCGTGGTCAGCGCTCTTCGCCACGACCCGTCGCCCGTGCAATTCAATGTGGAGAGAGCGATCGAGTTTGCGCGTAAAATAGGTGCAGAAGAGACCTGGCTGACGCACATCTCGCACAATTTAGAACATGAAGAAACAGAGCGCAGCCTGCCTGCTGGCGTTCGAATGGGATATGATGGACTCGAAATCGAATTTACCGCCTAGCGAAGGCTACGGACGCCTAGCAGATCTGAAAGGACTCTCCAAAAGAGCTATCCTTGTCGGCACCTATGAAGGTAGCAAAGATAAGCCGAGGACAGAAGAGCAGCTCAGAGAGCTTGCCGCTCTTTGCGACACCTACGGTTTAGAGCCTGCATTGCATCTGCCTTGTCCCATCCGAGGCTATGATGCAGGAACCTTTCTGGGCAAAGGCAAGGTCGAAGAGATCAAGGAAATGGTGCCGGAGCTGAAGGCAGACCTGGTGATCTTCGACGATGAGATCTCACCCCAGCAGCAGAGAAATTTAGAAACGCTTCTCGAGACCGTCGTGATCGACCGTACAGAGCTGATTTTGGGAGTCTTTGACCAGAGAGCACATACTCGAGAAGCTCGCATCCAGGTCGAGCTGGCCACCTGCCGCTACCAGCAGCCTAGACTCCGACGACTCTGGACACACTTGAGCCGGCAGCGCTCAGGAGGAAGTAGCGGAGGCGGAGGCGGCTACGTCAAAGGTGAAGGTGAAAAACAGATTGAGATCGAC
>JAJFMM010000032.1 GCA_021772165.1 Chlamydiota bacterium
ATTCTTTCTCGCTCGGATTGTGTTGTTTCGTGGGTAAGAGCATTGAACTCATCAACTTTTTTCACTGTGTTAGAGCGCGCTTCCAGCTTTTTGATCCGTTCTTTGATCTCGTGGATTTTCTCCTCTTGCGAGGTGATGGTGCGGTTGAGATCGGTAATTTCTTGCTCTTTTTCAGCTTGTTGTTTGCGCAGTTCTTGGCGCAGACCTTCGATATGCTCCAGTTCGCCTTGGCGCTCTTTTTTGAGCCTCATGAGACGAATCATTTTCATATCGAATTCTTGAATTTCTAGAACTATCTTGAGTTCTTGCAACATAGTGATACACCTGAAGTAAAAAAGACCTGCGAGCACTTTACCCGAAAGGAAAGTAAAGCTCAAGGTTGTAAAAATCCCTTGTCGGCGGCTCTTGCAAAGAAGGCGTTCATCTTGAAGAATAAATTTTTTATGAGGGCACTGTTTTGACTCTAAAAAAAATTGTACGACGTTATTTGCTCCTAATGGCTCTGCAGGCGTCTCTCGCGATCACCGCTGCATTTTATGTGGGAATGCAGGTTGCGAGCATGATGGGCCTGGGTGGAGACTATATAGCGGGAATGTGGTGCGGTATCTCTACCGTGGTTGTGATGCAGGCGATCATGGAAGAGACGCGCAGAGCGGCCTGGACCAGATTGATAGGCTCTTTTTTTGGGAGCCTTGTTGCGGGGGCGATATCAACTTTTTTTGGTTTTCAGCCCTGGACTCTTCTTCCCGCTATTTTGATCACAGTTGTTCTGATGGCCGCAATGAAGTTGCATGACTCTTTTCGGTTGGCGTGCATCACGGTTCTGGTCATTTTAGGCGTCGGTCTCAATACTCCGGACATTCCCCCTTGGGAAAATGCAATGGCGCGGTTTCTCGAGTCGGCATTAGGAGCCTTTATTGCAGTGCTGTTCACCTGGTTATTCCATCCCTTTCGCAAAAAATTCGATCTGTTCAACCACTGACCTTGATCAGTCTCTTCTTCAATGCTATAGTGCTCTTTCACTTCAATCAAGATAGGAGGAGGAGATGACCGTTATGGAACAGAAAAAAGTAGGTAAATCCTTCTCTTATCTCAAAAATTATCTGTCGAAGATTCCCGAGGCAAAGCAGACGACAGCTGCGATCTCTTACATGGCCTCGCTCGATACGATCCAAGAGACCTTTCCGGAAATTGCGATGAGTATCGTTAAAGAACTTCGAGATCAGCGCACTAACCTGAAGCTGATCGCCTCCGAAAATTTCTGCTCCCTTCCTGTACAGCTCGCAATGGGAAATCTGCTGACAGATAAGTATAGTGAGGGCTACGTCGAGCATCGCTTTTATGCCGGATGCGATAACATCGATCGCGTCGAGGGACTAGCCGTTGATTATGCCAAAACTGTTTTCGGCGCCGATCACGCCTATGTTCAGCCGCACTCAGGAGCTGATGCAAACTTGGTGGCTCTCTGGGCCATTCTCATCTATCGCGTACAATCAAAAGAGGTGGAGAAGCTCGGAAAAAAAACGATCGACGAATTGAGCCCCGAAGAATATGAGCGCGTACGCAAATTAATGATGAATCAGAAGATGATGGGCCTCTCGCTCTCTTCCGGCGGACATCTTACCCACGGCTATCGCCACAATATCTCATCGAAGATCTTTCAGGCCGTCTCTTATGATGTAGATCCTCAGACAGGCCTTCTCGATTATGCAGCACTGCAAGAGCAGGTGAAGCGCGAAAAGCCGCTGATCCTGATTGCAGGTTATTCTGCCTACCCACGCCTTCTCGATTTCGCGAAGATGCGCGAGATCGCCGATTCAGTCGGCGCCGTCCTCTTTGTTGATATGGCTCATTTCGCAGGCCTCGTTGCAGGAAAAGCGCTGACCGGCAACTACAATCCAATTCCCTTTGCTCATATCGTAACTTCGACGACGCACAAAACACTACGCGGTCCACGCGGCGGCCTCGTTCTCTGCACAGATGAGTACAAGGACGTGGTGAACAAAGGCTGTCCGATTGTGATGGGAGGGCCTCTGCCACATGTCATGGCAGCCAAAGCGATCGCTTTTAAAGAAGCCGCAACAGAGAGTTTTGGTCAGTATGCCCAGCAGATCATCGATAACGCGAAAGCCCTCGCCGAATCGCTGATGTCAGAAGGCGCTCGTATTCTAACGAATGGCACAGACAATCACCTCATTGTGATGGATGTGATGTCAAGTTTTGGTTTGACAGGACGCCAAGCAGAAATCGTCTTGCGAGAAGCGCAGCTTACCTCGAATCGCAATTCGATCCCTCAAGACGTCAACGGCCCCTGGTATACGTCGGGAGTCCGCCTTGGGACGCCGGCGACGACGACACTAGGCATGAAGCAGCCGGAAATGAAGGAGATCGCCTCCATTATGGTCGATCTACTGCGGCACGCCACACCGGAAATCGTCGTAAAAACAGGCGCCAACTCTCGAGCCAGAGCAAAAATTGACCCGGGAACTTTAAGCCGTGCCCGAGGACGGGTGGCTGAGCTTCTCAAGGCATTTCCGCTTTATCCCGAACTCTTTGTCGACGAAAAATGACCTTGTTGGGACAATGGGGTTCACAAGGAGATTTGCCATGCCTGCGTCTGACGCTACTGATAAAAATTTAAAGATGTCGCTCAGCGACAAAATCGACTCTGCTCTGCTGGAAAAGCGACGAGTTTTTCTTTCCGATGCTGTTGACTCGGATAGTGCTAAAGAGATCATTCGTAAGCTCTGGTATCTGGAGCATATTGCGCCAGGAAAGCCGATCCTTTTTATAATCAACTCCCCAGGCGGATCTGTTGATTCCGGCTTTGCTATCTGGGATCAGATCAAAATGCTTACCTCTCCCGTTAGCACACTCGTGACGGGACTTGCCGCATCGATGGGATCGCTACTTTCCCTCGTTGCAACAAAAGGCAGACGCCTAGCGACACCTAACGCGCGTATCATGATCCACCAGCCTCTCATCTCTGGAGTGATCCGCGGCCAGGCGACTGACCTCGATATTCAGGCTAGAGAGATGCTGAAAACGCGCACGATGCTTGTGGATATCTATGCGAATTCGACAGGAAAAACTGCGGAAGTCATTGAAAAGGCGATCAATCGCGATAACTGGATGACAGCGCAGGAAGCAAAAGACTTTGGTCTCCTCGATGAGATCGTGACAAGTATGAAAGATGTCGACAGCTATACCGGAAAAGCATAATTTTTCTTTTTCAAAGTTTGAGGGTGCGGGTAACGATTTTATTTTAATCGATGACCGCACCCCTCTTTTTCCAATAGACAATTCCTCTCTAATCCAAAAACTTTGTCATCGCCGTTTTGGCATTGGCGCAGATGGCGTTATTCTTTTGCAGATGAGTGCGATCGCAGATTTTTGCATGCGCATTTTCAATAGCGACGGAAGCGAAGCCGAAGGCTGCGGTAACGGCACTCGCTGTCTGGTACGCTTTTTAGAAGAACTTGGGTTCCCCCGAAAAACCTACCGGATCGCAGTGGGGCCTAAAATCCTTACAGCCGATTTTCAAGGAGATAACATCCGCGTGGAGATGGGATCTGTCAGCGAGTGCAAAACACACTCGATCGAGGGACGAGAGATCCATTTCGTCGACAGCGGCGTGCCACATGCTGTCTGGTTTGTCCCTGATGTCGAGCAGATTCCACTCTTAGAGATCGGCCCCACCCTGCGCCGCCACCCTCTATTTGGCCCGCGCGGCGTCAATGTTAACATTGCAAGTTTGGAAAAAGAGGGTAGCGTACGCGTTAGAACGTTTGAAAGAGGCGTAGAAGCTGAGACACTCGCTTGCGGGACGGGAGCTACAGCCGTCGCTACTATCGTCGCCAAACTCTATGGATGGGAGAGTCCCGTTCGGATTTGCTATGCAGGCGGCGATCTCGAGATTCACTTCGATCGGAAACGCATCTGGATGGCAGGGCCTGCCAAGAAAATCTTTTCCGGCTTTCTCTCTTACTGAAAAATGCAAAGGATCGTAGACTGAAAGGAAGGTCTATATAGGATCCCCAACGATGGATTCGCCTCGCTTCGTATTTGACTATGAAAAACCTGCAGCCGCTCTACTAAAGAGAAGTGCTGTGCTAGAACCGGTCTATTCTCGTGGCACCTATCAAGTTGAGGTGCAAGACCGCAACACCTCCTTCTTTCCTTTTTTACAGATCCAGAGCGAAGGGCAGCTTGCAGATGCCTTTTGCACCTGCGCACTTTCAGAGAAAGCACAAGGCTGTCCCCATCTCGCCGCCGCCTGGCTACGCATTTTCAACGGCACAGACGAGCCGCTCCATGTTCGTTTTCAGAAATCCTTCTGGAGCAGACTCTTCCAGATGGCAAGCAAACGACACGGCTATGAAACAGATTGCCTTCAGAAAGAAGAAAACATCTATTTTTGCGAGTCGAAAACAAAAAAAAGACTCTTTTCCATCGAAGCGATCAGTGACGAGGGCAAAGGCCGCCTTGCAGAGATTGTTGCCGAGCGGATCGAAGAGACAGAAGAGACCTCGATCAAATTCTCCAATCTCTCCGCAGAAGAACTCACCCTCTGGAGAGAGGGCAAAGCAGGACACGTGCTGCGCTTTGAGCTCTCCTTCTGGTCCGACCTTGCGAAATGGCTCATGTGGATGGTCGATTCCGGAGAGGAGCCAGAAATTCTTTTTCACGGAGAAAAAGGAGAACTGCCAAGAGAAATCACGGTCCGCTTTGCAGCCGTCTGTGTGCAATTTTATATTTCTGACGCCAACTGGCCCTGGATCATACCGTCTCTCGTTACAGTGAAATCCAATCTCTCCGTTGTCGATCAAGAAGAAGCCCTGATCGAATCAATTCATTATAATCCTAAAGAGAGCAGCTTCGAAATACAGCAGAAACAGCAGCTCCAGGATTCTCCTGAGGAGCCTGAAGGCATCCTGGTCGGAGAGTGGCTATATAAAGAGGGGAAAGGATTTTACCGACAGCGAGGCGACCCCATTCTGACAAAGGGGAGCGTACGCAAAGAGGAAATTGGTCCACTTCTGACGCGCAGCGCCAAAACGATAGAAAAATGGCTCGATGTTCCGATCCATGCAGATGGCATGCCGGCCCGTTACTGGCTCTTTTTCGATG
>JAJFMM010000033.1 GCA_021772165.1 Chlamydiota bacterium
CAGCCAGCCGTAGTCTGCCGAGAGTTGTAGGAACAGGCGCTCCCAAGCAAACTGCATCTTGTATTTCATGTAGGCGGAATTGAAGTTATCGAGCAGTGAGATGAATGTGGGCTCTTTGAATCTCTGTCTATCGCGACGATAGCCGGTTCCGAAAGAGTTGGTCATGACCCAGCCGCGCTCTTCACACGGTGGTTTCCATCCATTTGGCTTAGGCTTGTCGTCATGATGGTGCGATGCTGTAAGGGCGCTGGAAAGGAAGAGGGCAGTGGGTAGGATTAATCGTCTCATCAATTGTCATTGTGCGTAAGGAACGCTTTTTTGACTAATCGAATTTGAAGGGCTTGTTATATTTACGTCTCACGAAGAGCGATGTACCGACCGCTGCAGAGAGGAAAAATGTCCATACGACGATGTTGGGAAAAGTCGCATGAGGCGTTGATGGCTGTGGTAGGCGGCCCCAGCGAGGTCCCGGTGGCCAGAAAAGGAAGCTTGCGCCGCCTCTCATATTGTCTTGTGGGACAAATCCGAATTGTCTGCTATCTCCACTCATCGCGTGGTTATCGCCTAAAGCGAGATAGGTTTTTTCAGGTACTTTCAGTCCATATTGACGGATCAGTGCAACGTCAACCTTTCCATCCTTCGTTAATGGTGCTCCCGCGTCCTCAAAAGGAACGTAGGAAGAGAGGGCTTGTTTTTGCAACTCTCTCTGCTGAAATTCTACGAGGAGTGGATCTTGTTTAAAGAAGATCGGAGATCCCATCAGGTAGAGGTCGCCTTGAGCAAAATAGGCGTAACGAGAAGGCGCTAAATTCATCTGTTGCGACGGTGCAAAGCGCTCGTCCATCTCGATGCCAATGTTGTAGAGCAGTTGCAGATGTTTTGCATCGCGCTTCAAAAGAGGATGGTCATCCGGTAGAGCTTGGGTAATGCCTAGAAAATGGATTCGTGAGGCTTTTCCATCTTGGATTTCGTAGGTGCCGTCGGGGACTCCCGGCATTTTCGGCAGAAATCTCTTGGGCTCAAACGAAGAGCCGTAGCGCGTGGCGATGCCATCTTTGACCATGAAGCGACAAGTGGTCATGTGCTGCATCATAGCGTCGATCTTTTCGTTGTCTACGGGGAGGAGCGAGACGCTCGTTGCTAGCATTGGACGGGGGCGGCCATACTCATCGCGCTCGACTTTTGCACCATTGATGGAAGGATGGTGCGTCAGTTCGAGATAGAGCGGCTGGATCGGTTGGCCTCGCATCAGCGAGGGATGCTGGATAGTGGCTTGTTCGCGAGTAAGGAGGCGTGCCATCGCGTAGTTTTTAAACCCCCAGAGATCAAAGTAGTCTTTGACGGGCAAAAGCATCTCTCCCTCAACAGATCCAAAAGGAGTGGAGGTGAGTTTTGCAACTGGCTCATTCATCTGGCTGAAGATGACCGGTGAAAAGTTGTTCAAACGAGGCTGGTTGGGCATCTCGACTTTTCCATCGAAGCGTATGAACGGGATGTGCTCGAGATCTTGAAACCAGGGTGTATCGCGTAGCTCTGTGAGATCTTCGCCATTGGCATCAATACCATAAATATGGCCGCCATAGAAATAGAGCGTATCGCCGGGTTTAGCGATGAGGCGTTTAACGAACTGTTTTTTCCCGGGAATCACGAAAAAGTAGGTTGTGTCGACATCATAGATGTCCATGTCTTGGCCGGAAAAAATGACGATGGAGCCGCGTTTCACAAGCGATGGATCGAACTGGACGTGGGATGTGGGTGAGAGGGTATTGATCCCATAGTCTGTTTTTGAAACAAGCAGGAGATCTTCCTCTTTCAGTGTAGGGCGCATCGAGCCGCTCGGAATCGTATAGAGTTCAAACCAGACTTGTCGAATCGAGATGGCGAGCGTCAGGGCAAAGACGATGGCGACGATGAAATCGCGGGTCTTATCCCAAGGCGTTCTTGTCATGAATTTTTTTGAGGCTTCTTCAAGGGAGCTCGCAAGGCGCTTTGCTGTCTCAGGATTTTTTTGAGTAATGGCGGTTTGCAGGCTGGTCAAGAGGGACTGCAGGTTCTCTTTGCGGTCACTATCTAAAATGGACGCTTTTCTGCGATAGAGCTTGAAATGCTGGCGCAGAATGCGACGCGATTTTGTAAGAGAGTAGAAGGTCTTGACTGTAGTTAGCATCGAAAAAAGCATACGAAATTTAGGTAGATATAGGCAATGTGGAAAACTTGTTGATAAGTCGGTCTCCCATTGAGCGTGAAGGAATTCGGAATGGAGCGGCATTTAGAGGAAGTGGCTTTTTAAGTCATTGGCAGGGAATGGGTTATGTGTCCGTCTTGAAGGAGGGCTTTTTTTAGGACGGTTTTTTTTAGGATGTGTTGATAAATGGGTTAATATTGCGTAAAAATCAGATTAGAATTTTTTTATTCTGCTTTCCAGAGGAAAGACTTAGGAGACTCGGTATATGATTCGCTGTGGCCGTTTGGTACGAGCAGCCAAGTGTAGCGATGGTCCGGCTTGAGAATCGTCTCTAGTTCTTCGTGATCGATCTCAATTTGTAAGATTTCTCCATCTCCGGTGACCAGCGAATGGGTGACGGGAAGGATCTGTTTTTCTCGCGTTGTTACATCGACGGCAAAGAGATCGAAGCTGCGGTAGTATTTGGGACTTTTCAGAGAGAGGCTCATCCCGCTTTCTGTTTTTCTGGGCGTTCCTATGAATTCGGGTACGCGGCGTGGAAGGCCTCGATGCAGCGAGGGTAGGCTTTTGCCCGCATCGATTACGCGGAGTGATGCGGTAGCGTGGGAGGTATCGATCTGGATCCAGACGGGGAAGGGGGTGTGATTGGATCTGTCAAAGTAGAGGGAGACTTTATTTCCGGAGAGTTGCGAGCCGTCTTGAGGCCAGTCCGCTTCATAGACGGAAAAATCCACGTCGGTCATCGAAAGACCGTCGATCACAAGTGGCGGTTTCCAGATTTTTCTGAGGTCAGGCTCTCCATCCATGGGAGCAGGTCCAATGCGGCGCAATTCATTTTGGGGCACAGCTGCCAAGTGCAGTCCCAGCAGGGTTGGAATCAGGCTGTCTTGTGAGGCGAGCTGCATCCAGGCGCTGCGGGTAAAGGAGTAGCACTCTAATAGCTGGTGGTTTTGCAGATCGATCTCGATCATCGACCAGGAAGTGTGGCCGGGGGCTCTTTTTTTGATCCAGTCGTTCCAGGAGGTCTTCTTCGGATTGAGGGCGCTGGAGGGTACAGTAATTTCTTCAAGAATGACGGAATGGGAGGTGATTGAGCGAATGGCAAGGATAGAGATAATTTTATTTGATTCAGCAACGAAGAAATCGCCGCTCTTGGCTCTCTTCAGGCGCTCTTTCAAGACGTTCGATTTTTCGCTGACAACCGTTTGGGGATGAGGTGCTTGAGACTCTGCAACTAGACCCGTAAAAAGGGAAATAAAACTTATCGTAGCATAACGAACCAGTTTCATCTTCATTCCGATAATTTCTACTTTTAGATTTTAGAGTAAATCGAACAAATATATCAATCTCCGTAAGAAAAATTGCCATTAGAATTTTTATAAGGTATATACCCAAGAGTGGAATTCCTGGGGGCGAGGAGTGCATTCTGTCTATTTCTATTTTACCCTATTTTTTGCTGGAGCGGTTCTTTTAGGTGTGTCCAAAGATCAAGAGATTCGACGGATCGAAGCAAAAAAGATAGAACTTTCTAAAGAGAAAAGAGTGTTTGGATAAAAAAATTGCAGAACTTCACATCTATCGCGAATCGCTCGCTCTGTTAACCGATCTCTATCAACTGACGATGGTGTATGGTTACTGGAAAGCGGGGATTGCTGAGAGACAAGCTGTCTTCCATCTCAATTTTCGCAAGTGGCCTTTCAAGGGTGGGTTTGCTATCGCTGCTGGATTAGAGTCGGCTGTAGGTTTCATTCAGTCGCTCAAGTTCTCTGAGAGTGATCTCTCTTATCTCGGGACGCTGAAAGACAATAGGGGCGAGCCTCTTTTCGAAAAGGCGTTTCTCGATTTTTTAGCTTCTTTTTCCTTTTCTTGTGATGTCGATGCGATGGAAGAGGGCTCTCTTGTCTTTCCTTACGAACCATTTCTTCGCGTGCGGGGTCCGATCTGGCAGGCGCAGCTACTCGAGAGTGCTCTGCTCAATCTGATCAATTTTCAAACGTTGATTGCTACAAAGGCCGCGAGGATCTGTCTCTCTGCTCATCCCGATCCTGTGGTTGAGTTTGGGATGAGGCGAGCTCAGGGGATTGATGGCGCGATCGCAGCGAGTCGAGCTGCTTTCATCGGTGGCTGCGAGAGCACTTCTGATGTGATCGCCGGCAAGCTCTTCGGTATTCCCGTTAGAGGCACGCATGCGCATAGCTGGGTCATGGCATTCGATGAGGAAAAAGTCGCTTTTGAAACGTTTGCCAACATCATGCCGGCTAATTGCGTCATGCTCATTGATACGTATGATTCCATCCAAGGGGCTAAGCGCGCGGTTGAAGTGGCGCTCTCTTTGAAGGAAAAGGGCTTTGAGCTCTCCGGCGTACGTCTCGATTCAGGCGATCTCGCGCGTCTGTCGATTGAGATCCGCAAAATTCTCGATAACGCAGGGTTTTATAAGGCGGAGATCATGGCGAGTAATGAACTCGATGAGTATCTGATTCAGGACTTAAAGCAGCAGGGTGCAAAGATCAGCATCTGGGGCGTCGGAACGAGTCTGGTGACGGGAAGAGGGCAGTCTGCTCTCGATGGTGTCTACAAGCTCTCGGCCATCCAGGATGAAAAGGGGCAGTGGCAACCGAAGCTGAAGCTCTCTGAGCAGACTGCGAAGGTCACTAACCCCGGCATCTTGCAGGTGCGCCGCTTTTTCGACGGGACGTTCTATACGGGAGATGTCGTCTACGATGAGCTCGATCAGATCAAAGATCCAAGCAAAGGGATCGATCACTTTGATCCGAATCATCAAAGAGACTTCACCGGAGTAGAGCATGAGGATCTGCTCAAGCCGATTTTCCGAAAAGGTAAGCTGGTCTATGATTTTCCAGAGCTACCTCTCATTCGGAGCCGCGCGATCCAAGAATTGCAGAGGCTGCCCTCTAGCATGGAGCGCTTCACTAACCCACAGCCCTATTTTTCCGGTCTGGAAAAACATCTTTATCAGAAGAAGCTCAAAATCATTGCAGAAATGAGAAAGAAATGAAGGGGGCTCTGATCGTAATCGATATGCAAAACGATTTCATGCCTGGCGGCGCTCTTGCGATCTCCAATGCAGATCGGATCATCCCTCTCATCAACCAGTTGATGGAGAAGTTCGAGCACGTGATTGCGACGATGGACTGGCATCCTGCTGATCATGTCAGTTTTGCTACATGGCCTCAGCATTGCCTCGAAGAGAGTGAGGGCGTCTCCCTGGTGAAGGAATTGCATCAGGAGCAGATCGAAAAGATCTTTCGTAAAGGAATGGATCCTATGGTCGATAGCTATAGCGCCTTTTTCGATACGAATCTCGCTGACTATCTAAAGAAGAAAAAGATCCAGGATCTCTACTTTGTCGGCGTGGCAACCGATTTCTGCGTCTTCCATTCGCTGCTCGATGCACTGGAGCTGGGATTTTCCGCTACGCTTGTTTTAGATGCGTGCATGCCAATCGATTCAGAGGGTGGAGAAAAAGCGGTTGCTGAAATGAGAGAAAAGGGAGCTCGTATCTGGCTCTCAAAGCAGCTCTTCGATGGATGAGACGCCTTCAATCTCGATGCGCTTGAGTCTAGATGTATGACCCGACAAGATTTTAATTTTAGATTTTGCGATTCCCAGCTCTTTCGCTAGGAACGTAATCAAATTTTCATTTACTATTCCCTTTTCGGGGACGCCTCGAACGCGTATACGCAGCCTTTCATTTTCCCAGCCCTCAATGGAATTTTTAGACGCATTAGGAACTACTTTAATGTTGATAATCATTTGTATTTAATTGTAATTATTGGTAACCTTTTTGTAAAAAGGTTTTTCTATGTCTTCTATTGATTTTCATCCAGAGCGTCTTTTGTATTTAACCTGTAAATCCAGGTCCCTGGGGGTAGATGAAAAATTTCCTATCAAAGGGCTCGATTTTATCAGCTGCTTGCACCAGAGGTCAATAGAAGCGATGAGCTACTGTCCAGAGCCTTTTGAAGAGGAGCAAATGGATGCTCTGATTGAACACAGAAGTCGCTTACTCCTCTATTCCCGTATGGTAGATGCCGCTGGGCAAGGTGGGCAGCACTTCCTCAGTCTGATCCATACGATCCAAAAGGATATTGAACAGCTATCCAATTTTTCCGGACGACAGATGTTCTGTTTTCCTGGCGGTACCACTCAACATGCTGTTTGCTATGAGTTGGCAAGAGAGATAGATGGCAGTTACTCCTTTCTGATCTACAATCGAGGAGGAGGGTGTAATGATTCCGAGCTGCATGGAAAGGTTCTTCTAAGAAATTCTCAAGGACAGGCAGTAGGTCGTACTCGTGTACAGATCAAAGGCCTTGCCAAAGAAGATCTGACGAACCGGTTATTTCTTACTTCTTTGATACTTTCTCAGCATCGTACGGATGTTACCATGAAAGATCTGTATAAGGAGATCAAAGAGCATCTGCTCATCAATGCAGGTGGTTGGGTACGAGAGGCTCCCGAAGAGAAATTGTGGAGCGATCTATTGGAAATGTCTATCATGAACCAGCCCAATCGCGATGATGATTTTCTCAATCAAATCGAACAAAAACTATTAAGCGATCCCGATTTTCATACTGTTCAGACAATGGCTGGTTGTACAGAGAGCAATACGCAGACTCCCGAATGCTTTATTATCGAGTCGAATTTACGTAGGAAACTCAAGCTGCACGCTATCAAGACGACCTATAAACTCATTTTAGACCCATCTCCCATTCCAAGGTGGCTCATTGATCGAATGCACTGTAAGATGGAGAATCTAAACACGAAAATCGATTTCTGGAACTATTACAGAATGAGCAGTAAACAGGCCAAGCTAACTGTTGAGCATCTGTCTGATGCCAAGTGCCTTATTCGACCCAGATCCATCTATTGAAAATCCGGGTCTGCTTTTCATCTAAACCTTGTGACTCGTATCCAAAGGAACCGTGACCCAGCCATCATTGCCATCGATAGTGCTTTCTGTGGCTAGGTTTGGTGGTGTTTGAGGCGGCTCTTGATGTTCTGCGGGCGTAGTCGCCCGGGCTAATTGCGCATCCCTCATTTGTTGAAAAGGCCCTGGGGGTGCTGCTACTGGAGCTCGAGCTTCATCGGAAAAACAACAGGGAAAACATTCTCTAAGCGCTGCTATAGTCATTGTTGCCTCATATGTTAAGAGGCGGTGAAGTCTATGTGAAAAGGGTCAAATGATTCAAGAATTTAGTAGGATTAGCCGCGAAAGCGAGCTTCTGCATATTTTATAGCCGTATGCGCTATTTCCAGAATGCTCACGCCTAGTGCCAGGTTGATCAACGGGTGGGCGATCGGGTCTCCCTCATCAACGATTCCTGTATGTTTCAGAAGTGAAGCTGTGGTCCCCAACATAGCGAGTGAGCTGGCTGCAAGCTTGGTGACGTCTTCAGTAGCTGGCTTACAGATCTGGGTTGTATTTTGCGCGATGGAAATGCCGCGCAGGCCAATGTGATACAGGCACTGGAAGGGATTAGCCCCGGGATGGTCAAAGAACAGGCTGGGGAATTGTCCAAACGACAAGATTCCCATGGAGCTTTCAAAGTTTTTTTTATCCCTTTCCGTTTTCAGTTCAAGAATGTCCTTTTCAAGTCGTTCAGCTGGGAAACCATTTCTTTGAATTATGCGACGAAGAGAGGAATTGTAACTTATTTTTTTATCGAGTTGCTTGACCTCTTGGGTAATCACTCGGGCTTTCTTTGCCCCCCAAGCCATTTTCCCCAGGATTGTCCCTGTGGCTATCACAGGCTGGTAGGGCTTGAATAGATTAAACAGGCATAAAGCGGGCTCTTTTACGTGAGAAATGAGCGAGGCGGCACTGGAAATCCCAGACCCTAAATAATTGCAAAAAGATATTAAAGGCACTGCTGCTATCATATAACTGAAATTGTATCAGCTTGATTTATTTAAAGAAAGATAACAATCTATTTTTTTAAATTGCACGTGTATTTAGAAATTCAAGAATAATTTTACAAAATGAGTCAGGAGCTTCCGTGAATCCACAATGTCCGGTTTTGGGTAGGAGCTCAAATTGCGCGTTGGAAATCTGTTTAGCTACCTGTTCGCCTTCGGCAGGCGGCGTGGCAAGATCTTCCTCAAATCCGAGGACGAGAGTAGGGGCTGCGATTTTGGGTAGAAGAGCGCTGCTCTCAAACTGCTTTAGGGAGGCGTATTGTCTCCAGTAGCTGTTTGGTGTTGGGGGATAAGGCTCTGATCGGAGAGTTCGTTTCATCTCATCGACTCGTAGCTGATCGGAGAAGAAGCTTTCAGAAAAGAGGTAGGGCAGCTGTAGCGCCATGATCTGGTGAAAATGCAGTCCCGCTTCGAAGAGCTCTCCCATAAGATTTAACTGGTAAGCTATTCGTGGATTTCGTTTGTCAGCTGTTCCCGCGAGCACGAGTTTGTCGACGCTTTGAGGGGAGCTGGCAGCGAGGATCTGGGCAATGACAGAACCCATCGAAAAGCCGAGCACATGTGCACGATCAATTTTTAGGTGGTGCAGTAGAGCCAGGGTGTCTTCGGCCATCTGTTCGAGAGAATAGGGTTCATCGGGCGCATCGGTCTGCCCAACACCTCGGTTGTCGAACGCGATCACTTGGTAGTGCTCGGCTAAAAGGGGCAGGATCGGCGCCCAGGCAAGGCAGTTCATCATAAAACCGGAGATGAGAACGAGTGGTTCTCCTTTTCCGTGTGTTTCGTAGTAGAGTTCGATGCCGTTGATTTTTGCCATACACTCCCTATGGGTGCATTTTTTTAAGGAGCGCTTCCATCTTTTTCAGGGGAAGCGTGTTAATAACGTGCTTTTTCTCCAGCCAGCCTTTTCTCGCGATCTGGATGCCGGCGTCGACATAGGCGAGCTGGCTAGGTGCGTGCGCATCGGGATTGATGCAGCAGAGAAGACCTTTGTCCGCTGCGGCGCGCCAGTAGCGCCAATCCATGTCGAGCCTCTGGGGATTGGCGTTGAGCTCTATGATTTTTTTGTTGGCGATGCAGGCGTCGATCACTTTGGTCACATTGAGCGCGTAGCCTTTTCTCTTTAGAAGGAGGCGTCCTGTCAGATGCCCGATGATGGTAGAAGAGGGATGCTCAATTGCTTTGATCAGTCTTTGGGTCATCTTCTTCTCATCGAGCTGAAACGAGGAGTGGATCGAGACGACGACGTAGTCGAGCTTTTTGAGAAGAGAGTCGGAAAAGTCGAGTTTGCCGTTGGGGAGGATATCGCATTCGAGTCCGGAAAAGACGCGGATCTTGCTCTTGATTTTGCGGATCTCGGCGATCTGTTCTAAGAGACGCTCTTCGCTCAGACCATTGGCTTGGACAGAGGATTTGGAGTGATCCGTAATGCCGATGTATTCCCATTTGAGATCTTCGGCTGCTTGAATCATCTCTTTCAAAGACGCTCTGCCGTCCGATGCGGCGGTGTGATTGTGGAGTGCGCCTCGCAAGTCTTTCGTTTCGATCAGAGAGGGGATCTTGCCTTTGGCTGCGGCTTCAAACTCGCCCATATTCTCTCTGAGTTCGGGCGGGATGTAGGAGAGTCCAAAGAGTTTGAAGAGTTTTTCCTCGGTATCGATCTTGCCTATCGGAGCTGCAGCGCCTTTTTTGACGACCTCGATCCCATATTCGCTGAGCGACCAGCCGCGCTTGAGTGCGCGCTCGCGCAGCGCGATGTTATGCTCCTTCGAGCCAATGAAGTAGTGCTGGGCGTAGGCGAACTGGCTGTTTGGGACGACGCGGAGATCTGCCTGGATCCCATCCTGAAGAAGGATACTCGATTTCTTATCGCCCTTGGAGAGGACCTTTTTGACAAAGGACTGCGTAGTAAACCAGTCCATCACCGCCTTGGGATTCGAGGAGCTCGCAAGAAAGTCGAGGTCACCAATCGTTTCGAGTTTTCTTCTGAGGCTGCCAGCGATCTGAGCCTGCTTGACGCTCTTTAATTTTTTGAGGCCGTCGAGTATCGGTTCGGCAAGGCGTCTCGCATGCCACCAGAGATGTCTAGATTGATGCGTTGCAGATTCTTCAAGCGCATCGAGAATTTTCTGTTCGCCTTTTTTGCCAAAGCCTTTGAGCTTGGCAATTTTTCCCGCTTTAGCCGCTTTTTTCAAAGACGGAATCGAGTGAATTTTTAGCTTTTGGTAGAGCTCTTTTACCTTTTTGGGGCCAAGACCCCGTACTTTAAGAAGATCGAGAAGGTTTTTTGGAAGCGAGCGTTTTAGTTTTTCATATTCGGGAAGGCGACCCGTTGTCACGAGTTCGCTGATTTTTTTAGCGAGATGAGCACCGATTCCCTTGATCTTGGTAAGCGTCTCCTCAACGACTAGCTGCTCGAGATCCTCGTTGATATTCAAGAGCGCTCGGGCTCCATTTCTATAGGC
>JAJFMM010000034.1 GCA_021772165.1 Chlamydiota bacterium
AAAGAGTTTCCAGAAATCAATGGCCGTATAGAAGGCGACGAGATCGTCTACAATCACTTCTATAATGTGGGTATCGCCGTCGGCACAGAAAAAGGCCTCATGGTGCCCGTCTTGCGCGATGCCGATCAGCTCGGCTCAGCAGGAATTGAGCAGAAACTCAAAGAGTACGCAGAGAAAGCGCGCGCCGGCAAGATATCCGTTGATGATCTACAAGGAGGCACCTTTACGATCACCAATGGAGGCGTCTACGGATCGATGCTCTCGACCCCGATCCTCAACCCACCGCAGAGCGGCATCCTTGCCATGCACAACATCGTCAAGCGCCCTGTAGTTATCAATGATAAGGTTGAAATAAGACCGATCATGTACATAGCAATGAGCTACGACCATCGGATCGTCGATGGCAAAGATTCGATCGGCTTTTTAGTGCATATCAAGAAAAACCTCGAAGAGCCCGCGCGGCTACTGTTGGATTTATGACATACGATGTAGCGATTATTGGAGCCGGACCCGGCGGTTATGTAGCAGCGATTCGCGCAGCACAGCTCGGCTTGAAAACAGTCTGCATAGAAAAACGAAGCGAGCTTGGCGGCACCTGCCTGAATGTCGGTTGCATCCCGTCGAAAGCGCTGCTCCACTCCACAGAGCTCTTCTGGATGCTGGAAAAGCATGGCAAAGAAGAGGGGATCGATTGCACAGGCCTCTCTTATAACTTTGCGCAAATGATGCAGAGAAAAAATGAGATCGTTACCGGCTTTGTCAAAGGGATCGACGGCCTCTTTAAAAAGAACAAGATCACACACATCTCGGGACACGCAACACTCAAAGGCCCTCAAGAGATCTCCGTTAACGGCGAAAAAATCGAAGCCAAAAAGATCATCCTCGCAACCGGCTCCGAGCCGATCGAGCTACCCTTTTTGCCCTTTGATGAAAAGAGAGTGGTCTCCTCAACAGGTGCACTAGCGTTTGAGACAATCCCGAAAAAACTCCTGATCGTCGGTGCCGGCGTGATCGGAGTGGAGCTCGGATCGGTCTACCGCCGCCTCGGATCTGAAGTGATCTTCATAGAGTTCCTCGATAAGATCTGCCCCGCCTTTGATCACGACCTTTCCAAAGCACTCCTCAAAATCCTGAGCGCGCAAGGCCTAGAGTTTCATCTCTCGCACAAAGTCTTAAAAGCAGAATTGGACAAGACGATCCGCCTGACAGCGGAAGGACCTTCTGGAGAGACAAGCTTTGAAGGCGATGCCGTACTTGTCTGCGTGGGAAGACGACCCTACACAGACAATCTAGGGTTAGAGGCCGTGGGCATCCAAGCGGACAAACGGGGATTCATCCCGATTGATGCAAACTTCCAGACGAGCCAGCCCAACATTTTTGCGATCGGCGATCTCGTAGACGGGCCCATGCTCGCGCATAAAGCATCTGAAGAGGGCGTGGCAGTCGCAGAATTCATAGCTGGCCATCGAGCGCGCATCGATTACCTTGCCATCCCCAGTGTTGCCTACACCTACCCGGAAGTCGCAGCCGTAGGGCTGACGGAAGAAGAAGCCAAGAAACGCGGCATAGAGATCAAAACCAGTCGATTTCCCTTCAAAGCCAACTCTCGCGCTCGCTGCACCGGAGAAGATGAGGGATTTGTCAAACTGGTCTATGAAGTGAAAACGGGACGCCTGCTCGGAGCTCATATCATAGGAGCGAAAGCATCGGAGCTGATCGCAGAAGCTGTACTAGCGGTGCAGATGCAAGTGACAGTAGCTCAGATCGCAGCGACACCCCACGCGCATCCAACGCTCAGTGAGGCGATCAAGGAAGCCGCGCTTGCCGCCGGACCCGGCGCCATTCATCTATAGAAAACGCTATTTTCTATACACGTTCGAGAAACGTGTATAGAAAATGGCATTTTCTATACATGAGAGGCATTTCTTAAGAGGTCAAACAGGGCGATATTGAGATAAAAATTTTCTTTTCCCATCTTGTGTTTGACCAAGAGGCCGATTTGCACCAATTGATCGAGATATTTTGAGGCAGTCATTCGACTTATTTGCAGCTCACGGGTTACATAGTCAATCTTGGTATAAGGATGGCGAAACAGGTTGTTGAGCAGGTCTTGGCTATAGACTTTTGGCAATTCGTCTCGCATTTTTTTCTTAACAGTCTGCATAAGAGATCTAATGCCCTGTATTAAATCGATGGTTTGAAGCGAAGTTTCTTCAACTCCCTGCAGGAGATACAAGACCCATTTTTCCCAAGCTTGTTGATCGCGTACAGCTTGTAAAAGCTGATAGTATTCGCTTTTGTTCTGATTGATGAAGCGGGAAAGATAGAGTACAGGTGTATTCAGCAGTCCATATTTAACCAGATAGAGAATGTTGATAATGCGACCGGTTCTTCCATTGCCATCATAAAAGGGGTGAATGCTCTCAAATTGATGATGAATGATAGCCATTTTGATCAAGGGATCGAGGTCAGAGAGAGAGTCATCATTGATGAACGTCTCTAGATTATTCATAAGGAGTAGAATCTGGCTGGCTTCTTGAGGGGGAGTGTAGACAACTTCGCCTGTTCGATCATTTTTTAGCTCGGTTCCGGGGAGTTTTCGGAAACCCGCGCTATTTTCTTCCAGTCTCTGTTGAATTTCTAGCACAATGTTATTGGTCAGCAATCCATTTTTCTTCACCTTTTCATAGCCATTACGGAGAGCTTTTGAATAGCTATAGACCTCTTTAGCTTCTAGTGAGGGGAATTGTTTGATCGACACATCGCTTTTGTACAGATCATCGTGAGTGGTGATGATGTTTTCTATAGCGGAACTGTCCTTGGCTTCTTGCAGAGAGAGAGTATCTATGAGAATGGATTGATTGGGGACTAAGGACGCAACGCCTTTCAATTCGGCCAAGGCTCTGTGAGCAGAGGCCAATTTTTTCAAGATCGGTTTGGTTTCAAGGTCAATGGAAAGGGGGAGCTGGGGGACATTGTATGCCATAATGATCAAGAGTAGTCTTGATAGCCCTTTCCATCAACGAGAAGTTTAGTAGCCGTGAGAAGTGCCACAACCGCAAGAAGACTTCACATTAGGATTGGAAATCTTGAAGCCGGCGCCATTGAGGCCATCCACATGGTCGATCACAGAGCCGATGAGGCGAGGTAGTGATTTTTCCTGGATGTGGATCTGGATCCCTTCAGATTCAAAGACCTTGTCGCCCTCTTTCACTTTCTCAGAATAGTCGAGGAAGTACTCGAAACCGCTGCAACCAGCCGCCTTTTCACCATAACGGACACCCCAGCCCTCTTTGCCCTCTTCAGCGAGGATAGAGCGGTACTTATCCGCAGCGCGCTTAGTGAACGTGATCGTTGAAAGGTCTTCTTTTTCAGCTAAGATAGTATTGAGTTTGCCTAAAAGATCTTCAATCTTGGCTTCATCGTAGCCATGACCGAGCATTCCAGCCTCGAGAGTTTCCCAGGTAGAAGCGCTGCAACCAACGCAATTGAGACCCATGTTGGACATCTCTTGAGCCAGTTTCTGAGCTTTGCTCGGGAAGCTGCTAAAAATCTCTTCGATAGTCATTTGGCGGTCAATACTCTCTTGCATAGGTCCTCAGGGGTGTTAAAATTTAATTTTGGTGCAGCCACTCTTGATCTTGCACTGGCAAGCAAGACGCTCACAGTCCAGAT
>JAJFMM010000035.1 GCA_021772165.1 Chlamydiota bacterium
CCAATAACAGCTTCAACACTACCGTCACGACGGGAATGAACAACATTGTCTTTACAGATGCCACAGGAACTCTTCTTGTCCAGAGCAATCAATTTATCATGGATCCGGCAGATATGGGCTCACTTGGAATTCTCCTCACAGATGCAGGAAGCGGTGCCTCTACTCTATCCGTAGGGAGCAATGCATTTACCAATCACGCAAGCAACCCCGTGAACCTCAGCTACACAGGCAGCTCTTCCCCAACTCTCGACATCACTGGTAATAGCTTTACTCCTCCTGCAGGAACAACTGGACTCAATGCGATCAACCTGACCACTTCGAATGCAACCACCCTAGCCGGCTCCATATCGAGCAGCAACACCTTCTCTTCTTACACCTCCAACGTAATTAACATGAATTGGGCAGGATCCGGCAATCATCAACTGACGATTTCTAACAACACCCTTACATCTGATCCGACCATCATCGGCACAACGGGAGTATTTTTAGATACATCTACTTCCGGAACCTCATCAATAACAGTCACAGACAATACGTTCACCGATCAAACCAATACCGGAGTGCTTTGCAATGCGTCTTCAAGCACAGCGATGAGCGTTGAGATCTCTGGAAATACGATCGCAGGCAAAGCAACACCCGGAAATAACGGCATTCAGATCGGCGCAAGCAATACCTCAACTGTAAGCGGCTCAATTACAAACAACACCTGCAGCGAGCATCTTGGCGGCAACATCAACGGCTTCCCCTCTACCTCAGGAACCTACACACTGACCGTTGCAAATAATACATTATCAGGCCCAACCACCGTTCCCGGAGGATCATTTCCCAACGGAATTCAATTCAACGCAAGCGGCACTTGCGCTATGAACTTTGACATCAATAATAACCAGCTTACAAACCATGCCTCTCAAGGAATCAACTTGTTCTCATCCGATTCAGCGACGATTACATCAACGATCGATAGCAATACCTTGACCGTACCGGACAGCTGGTTGAACACCACAGGCATCCAAATAACTTCTAGTAATTCTAGTGCAGTCACCACCACACACTCGATAACAAATAATGTATGTACAAATCATACAAATGGGAATATTCAATCCTTTCCAAACATGGATTCGATTCTGAATGTAACTATTTCCGGCAACGTACTGTCAGGCCCTGTTACTACACCCGTAGGCGCAACGCCATCCGGAATCCAGGTAGGCACCAGCAACTCCGCCAAGCTTACGGCAATTATTAATGGTCAAAATCAATGCTCAAACCACATCAATCGCGGAATTAACCTGTTTTCCTCAGACGATTCACAGATCATTGCCACTATTGATGGGAATAGCGTTTCAGCCCCTATCAGCACGTCAAGCACAAGTGGGATTACAGTGGGAGGAAACAACACTTCCTCGACTCCGGTGAGCAGCTATACGATTACAAATAACGTCTGCACAGGATCAAATAACGGGTCCATTCAGTGCTACCCCTCAACTTCCTTGAATTGCAGTGCTGTGATTTCCAATAATACAATCACATCCGCAGTAGATGGAATTTCCGGATCCAGTCCGGTTGGGATTCAAGTCGGCCCAAACAATAGCAGCGTCATGTCAAGTCTGACAATAACAGGCAACACCTGGACAAGCTCCCAAACCTATCAAGCAACAGGGACCCCTCAAGGGATCAGCGTTGGAGCTAGCAACACAGCCTCCCTTGCGAACGTCACAATTTCTGACAATAGATGTGACCTTCCCATCACTTCTTACGCGGACGCCACCGGCACAACAGGTATTTCAACGTACTTAAATGATACAGCAACGTTCTCGGGACTCTCTGTCTCAAACAATACAGTCACCTATCCAACAACCACTTATGCAGATAACACATCTCCCAGTGGAATCTCGGTAGGTGCAGACGGCGGCTCATTGACAGATGTGACGATTTCGCAGAATACAATTACATTTGCTGCGCTTCCATCCATCTTAACGAACCTTCAGCAAAGCGGTATTAGTTTAGGTGGAAACGGTAGTGCGACTGTTGGAACGGCCCTATCTCCGGCGATTATTGACAGCAATACAATTACCGGAGTGGAAGGCAACGGAATTACTCTCCTCTGCTCCAGCACCAACGATGTGTATGTAAATGCCACAAACAATAACATCTCTTTAGGCACAGTCATGCTCAACGAGATTGGCATTGTCACAGTTCCTTTTTCGACAGGAAAGCTGATTTCAACAGTGGACAGCAACACCATAGAAGGAAACAATGGCGGGTTTATAGGCATTGCCGCGACAAACCAAGGTCCCGGATGCCAAAGTGCAACGATCAGCAATAACACAATAACTAACGTTCATGGGAACAACCCTGCCCTTCCTGTACCTGGACTAGGTGGCGGCATAGGAACGGCAATTTTGAGCTCAGGAGACCTGAATGTGTTTATCGTTAACAATGGTGTAAGCGGCAATACACCCCAGGGAATCTTTGGATTCGATTCACAGGTTTTGGGAGGCAGCGGAACACTTTGCGTCCGATTGCAGGACAATCATGGAGCAGGTGCAGCAGCGCCGGATGATTACGTCTTATACAATCCAACGATGGCACCCGCATCGACATTCATTTACCAGGATGCAGGAGGAAACACAGGAACGATTATGTTCTCCCCTTCCATGGCCGATTTCACCGCAGGCACTTGCACTACCTGTCCTTAGGAAATACATGAAAAATCCCATTCAGCGAATCTTGTGGGGTTTGTCAACTAAGAGACTGTCTACAAATTCAGCTGCTATCTATTTTTGCGCTCTTTTGAGCTACTTTTTGATCCTATTTCAGGGAGGCCTATACTGGTTTTAATGATGGAAGGAATTCTCGTTGCCTGCGATCAAAACCAGGAATGGCTTTTACCCTGGTGGTGGGATCACTATTCCAAACACAACTCCTATCCGGTTGCCTTTGCTGATTTTGGAATGTCAGAAACGGCCCTAGCCTGGTGTCGAGAGAGAGGGCAAACGATAGAGCTGCCCACACACGACGATCCCTTGAGACCTCTTTCTTCTGAGAACAAAGAACTTTGGGGGACACTCTTTGGGGAAGGAATATGGTCCTTTCGAGAACCCTGGATTAAAAAACCGTTAGCCTTTCTCCATACACCCTTTCCCCTATCCTGCTGGATTGACCTTGATTGTGAAGTGAGAGGAAATCTAGCTCCTCTCTTTTCTCTAGGCATGGAAACAGAGATAGCAATAGCTAGAGATATCGCTGAGGATCGTTCGTGGAATCTGCCTGAAGAGACCGCCTATAATTCTGGCGTAGTGGTTTTTCATCAAAACTCGAAAATCATCCGGCACTGGGCAGAGATGGCTGCAAACAGGAACCATCAATTTCTGGGTGATCAAGAAGTGCTCTCTCGAGTCATTTACCTACACCAGCCAAGCCTTGTTGAATTGCCACAGATCTATAACTGGCATAAACTGCATGGGGCGAATCCAGAAGCGCTTATTCTTCACTATGCAGCATCGTGGAAGCTTGAGATCTTAGAAACCCTGACGAAAAAAAAGAGTACAGAATGAAAGACATTCTTATAGGAGCAATATGCAAAAAAAACTTGAGAATAAGATCGCTCTGATCACGGGAGGATCACGAGGTATTGGCGCTGCTATCGCTAGACGCTTTGCTGAAGAAGGATGCCACGTAGCAATCAGCTTTTTATCATCCAAGGAGAAAGCCTATTCTTTGGTAAAAGAGCTTGAGCAAAAAGGAATACAGGCCATGGCACTGCAAGCAGATCAAGCCGATCCCGTACAGATAGAGAAACTCGTTCAAAAAGTTGGAGAGCATTTTGGAAGAATCGATATTTTAGTCAACAATGCAGGTACTTTTTCCGGAGGGACCATTGACGATCCAGATCTCGATGTTGAAGGACTATCAAGACAGTTAGCAGTGAATGTGGGAGGTGTTTTTGCTACAACACGCGCTGCAGTTCCCTATATTCGGGAGGAAGGTCGTATTATAAACATAGGTTCTATCAGTGCAGAGCGCCTAACGGTTCCTGGAGCAGCTGATTATGCTGCAACAAAAGCTGCTCTTGTTGGATACACGCATGGTTGGGCGAGAGATCTCGGCTCTAAAAACATCACGGTAAATCTTATACAACCCGGTTCTATCGACACGGATCTGAACCCCGACAACACGAAATTTGCCGAGGCAGTCAAGCAAAGCACTGCCCTCAAACGTTATGGACAACCGGAAGAAATTGCATCAGCGGTTGCGTTTCTTGCTAGCCAAGAAGCTGCTTATATCACAGGATCTGTCCTCACCATCGACGGAGGATTGTTAGCTAAAGGAAGGCCTGGATCAAATCCAGAAGCACTTATTCTTCATTATGCTGCATCATGGAAGCTTGAGATTTTAGAAACCCTGAAAAAAAAGAGACTCATTGATGGAAGGCATTCTCGTTGGTTGCGACCAAAAGCAGGAATGGCTTTTACCTTGGTGGTGGGAGCACTATTCGAAACACAACTCCTACCCGGTTGCCTTTGTTGATTTTGGGATGACAGAAACCGCCACCTCCTGGTGCAAGGAAAGAGGACAATACATAGAGTTGCCCTCGCATTCCGATTCCCTACGCCCCCTCTCTCCTGAAAATAAAGAACTGTGGGGAGAACTCCTGGGAGAGGGCATTTGGTCCTTTCGGGAACCTTGGTTTAAAAAGCCGTTAGCCTATCTGCATACGCCGTTTCCCCTCACCTGTTGGATCGATCTCGATTGTGAAATAAGAGGAGACTTGAAACCCCTCTTTCAATCGCTGAGCGATGCAGAGATAGCGATAGCTAGAGATATCGTTCATGAGCGAGCGTGGAATCTTCCCGATGAAGTTACCTATAATTCTGGCGTCGTTGTTTTTCGTCAGAACGCGAAAATCATCCAGCACTGGGCAGAGATGGCTGCAAAATTGAACAACAAATTTATGAGTGATCAGGATGCACTTTCTCGAGCCATCTACCTACACCAGCCAAACCTCATCGAATTGCCACAAATTTACAATTGGCATAAGATCCAGGACCGCAATCCAGAAGCGCTGATCCTTCATTATGTTGCATCGTGGAAGCTTGAAATTTTGAAAAGCTTGAACCCATCCCTGAAGCCATCACCAGTTTCACCGCCAATTTCTTGAATCGTCAGGAAACGAATGAAAAAAGAACCTTATCGTTTAGAACACTACGATACCATTCCCAAAGAGTATGAGGAGATTCTTTATCGTGAAATCAGCGATAACGCTTTCCAAGAGAAAGGATTGCCTCCTATCTGCTCGTTTAGCATTTTCATTAAAGATCAGAAGGAAAATATCATTGGAGGAATCTGCGGAACGTTATTTTATGGATCTCTTTACATTGATTCTCTCTGGGTAGATATAACTTTGCGCCATCAGGGCTGGGGAACAAAGCTCATGCACGCAGCTGAGAAAATTGGAAAAGAGCGTGGCTCCTCATTCATCGCGCTTAACACCATGGATTGGGAAGCACTCCCATTCTATCAAAAACTGGGATATTCGATTGAATTCACCAGGGAAGGCTACGAAAAAAATTCAAAGATGTTCATGCTTAGAAAAAACTTATGAAAACCGCTTTCAGAGGCTTTCAATCGTTTTTTTCGGGTGCCTTCCACATAGGAAGTACTAGCGCTTTTTTCTAAAGATACTCACTCCGAGAACACCTGCACCGACTACGATCATTGTAATTCCCCCGAAGATGTACCATTTGGTTTCTTCCGGGTACTTCCCAGCCATCTCCTTCATGAACCGATTCGCAAAAGTGTCGGATGCATTAATTCCCCAAACGAGAAATGTAATACCCAAGACTAAAATAAGAACTCCTAATATACGAATACCTGCAGACATAGCACCTCTTTGCTTAAAATCTTACAGTTCACAATTAGCAAACCTTTGTCAAGTACTCTGAAAATTATTGCCCATAAGAATCAAAAGAAATTCAGAAACAGAAGAATTGGTTTAGAGAGGCTAGAATTCATGGCTTGAGAAATTTGACCGGCGTGTTGCAAACTTTATTGCTTCAGAATAACTTAGATCCATCTGACACCTTGAGATTAGGTTCCAGAAGCACAATCATCCCATTTTCATCAGGAAGACCCAAGACCAAAACTTCAGACATGAATTTTCCAATTTGTTTTGGAGAAAAATTCACTACTGCGATGATCTGTTTTCCAATCAAACCTTCTTTGCGATAATGGTGAGTGATTTGCGCTGAGGATCTTTTTTTGCCCAGAGATCCAAAATCAATTTCTAATTTGTAAGCAGGTTTGCGTGCTTCGGGATATTCCTCCACAGAGACAACCGTTCCAACGCGAATATCCACCTTCAAGAAATCGTCGAACTGTATGGTTTTCATCATTTCACATTCGAGCATTACACCCTCTATTTCATTACGTTTCACGAGCTCCATTCTACTTTTGGACAGCAAAAAAAAGCACTCCCCAAAGCATATCCAATACCTGGATGTGTAAAACAAGAGCTGTACTTCTCACGACCGAGGATAGCCTTTTGAAGGGGCCCCCCTGATCAGATCTTCGAGGACATTTTAAATGTTGGAAGCATCTAGGTTTTTCGACTATGCTGTTTTTCAATTTTTTTCAGAATACAGGAACTCCATCATGGCCAAAGGTTTAAAATGACATTGCGCAACACTTGGTTTTTGATCACTTTTACTTGTTCCGTTCTTCCACTTCTCGGATGGGAGGGTGAGCCAGAAATCGTGTTAGAAGGTATGTTAAAAACAGCCGTCCATCAATGTAGTCGCCGCCATCCTGATCTTCCTGAAGAAAAATGGGAGGAAAGACAAACGGTGCTAGTGCCTGATGAGCCGATTGTACTCTCTCGATCCCTTTCCATTGGCAAAAATCAAGTGCTAACACAAGAAACAATTCTTCCTTTTATTCTATGTAGCTTTAACGATGAATTTAATTCCCTTATGGGAAAAAGAGTTAGATTACACGGAAGGTGTACCAGGCCATTTCATTTTTTCGATGAAATTGAACTCCACGCCGATACTGTGCTTGATATAGCTTGGCTCCAAACCCCTCAAACCAAAACTGTTTTCTATGAACCCTGTACAACAGAATTAATTGGAACTCTTTACCAGAAAACCTACCCGGGCCCTCCCAACTATTCAAACATAGACGACGGCGACATACCGGAATCACTTCTCTTCCTGACTCTAACAGAGCCTGTAAATGTTGCTCTGACAGTAATTGAAGAAGATTCCTTTAATCAGCCAGTGAAAGGAGTGCGCGAAGTACAAATTGTTTTCTTAAACGAAAATCCCCCTGATGAATTGTGGAGCCGAGGGATCACCGTCAAGGGAACGCTTTTCTCCGCTCACACAGGGCACCACCACAGAAGAGTACTTATGATGGCTAATTCTTGGGAGCCTGCCGTAAGGTCTACACAATGAGAGAATTAAACGGCTTAGCGCGGAATTCAGATCTTAGGTAACAAAAACCGCTTTTCGTATGCACGACAACTGCATGTAACTGATTCGCCTTTGCAATGGCCTCTGATTTGGACAACCAAAGATCTTTCCCATTTTTTTGAATGCAATATTCGTAGATCACTCCTCGCTTCAAATGAACGCCGGTAATGCACCATTTTTCAACAAATTCTTCTTTACCTACAACCCAGCCCTCATTTTGTTCGATAGCCTTCCAATAGGCTTCGAATTCTTTCGTATTGAGCGATTTGATGACCCGATTTGGATCTAATTTTGATAATCTCGCAATCTTGTGAAAATGATCCGGATCCTCTTTTACATATCTCTGGGAAGCCTCGCGTAATGTGAGATGAAAATACTTGCTTCCTCTAAGCATTACCATGAGAGCCTCATGGCCTGTTTGATAGTCTGGATAAACGGCATATTTATATCTCGTATTTCCAGCCGTCCCAATGCAACGTCGATCTTTACTGGTACTGTATGGACTGGCCAACATTGCTGCAGGATTATTACAACGCCAGGTTACTGAGCCGTTGCTACGGATAGTCATATTTCCCTGTTCATCGAAATATTGAACCGTGAACAGATTATTCTTATCCCCTACATTTGGAGGACCCACTATAGCCCTTACAAAAACCAGAACAATCAACCTCTGGTTTAAAAGACCATAGTTTAACATATTGCGTTTGACAGATCTACTTAAGAACTTCCTTTTCATAACTTCAAGCAACTAAAGATTAGAATATTACAAGTTCTTGCCCGAAAAAATGGGAGGAACCCCCGATCAGATCGTCGAGGTCATTTTAAAAATTTCGACGAAGGGCAGTACTCCGTACGGCCAAGGAGATAGTTTTGAAATGAACCGATGAGATGATTGGGGGCGATTGGACTCCGGGACTCCCGCCGGTTCGTCGCAGAACTCCTCACTGGCGAGCTAAAGCTCGCATTCCGGCAAAGCAAGCTTTGTCCTACATTTCAAGTCCAAACGAAAGCTTCGCTTTCTTCGCCCCCAAAAACAATAATGACCTAAGTCGGGGGATTTACAGTCAGCCTAAATCAAATTTAGCCCCCCCCTACCAATACACATCAACATAATAGTCAGAATCTTGCATCATTTCTTTGGCTATTAAGGATTGTTTTGAATTGGCAGTTTTTGAACCTTGCTATCCCACCAATGTCCCTTGGTGCTATTCAAGAAGACTTGAATAACAAGCCCCTTTGCGTTACCCTTATTGAAGATGACTTGAATAACGCTCGATTTTTCAAGCCGTTATTAGCGAATGCTTGAATAAGGAGCCCGACATGAGAAGCGGCAGATACATTCCACAACCCAACCAGTATAAAGCATTTATTCCAACGGATCTGCCTCCTGAGCCTCCCATCCGGATAGAAGGAGAAATGCAGACTCTCCTCACTGATGCCAATATCTCTATTGGAAAATTAGACACCATGGGCTATTTGGCGCCAAATCTAAACCATATCATTGCCATGTACGTTCGTAAAGAAGCACTCCTCAGCTCTCAAATCGAAGGAACACAAGCCTCTTTCGAGGATATTTTTGAATACGAAAACCAAATCCCCTTAAAGAACGCGAATGATGTCGAAGAGGTCGTCAATTACATCAAAGCTCTGAACCACGGCATGCAAAGACTCAAAGACTTCCCTATGAGCATCCGTCTAATTAAAGAAATTCACGCCATCCTCTTGGAAGGAGTGCGCGGAGAAGAAAAAACACCGGGTGAATTCAAAAGAAGCCAAAACTGGATCGGTCCGGCCGGTTCCACTCCAAGCACAGCTTCTTTCATTCCACCGCCACCAAATGAGGCGATTGATGCCATTGGAAAGCTTGAGCTTTTTCTACACACAAACTCCGATATTCCACTTCTGATCAACTGTGCGCTTATTCATTATCAGTTTGAGACAATCCACCCCTTCCTCGACGGCAATGGCAGATTGGGCAGACTCCTGATCACCTTCTACCTCTATTGGAAAAAGGCGCTTGAATATCCCACGCTCTATCTCAGCTACTATTTCAAAATACACCGTCAAGAGTACTACGACCGCCTCAACCTCGTCCGTAGCAAAGGAGATTACGAACAATGGGTCAGCTTCTTCCTCAAAGGCATCATTTGGACTTGCAATTCCGCCCTACAAACCATTAAAACCGCCCTCCAGCTCCAAGAGACCCACAAAAAGCGACTCATCGCAGCCAAACTCTCCACCCCCTACGCCATTGCCCTCCTTGATTATCTCGTTGAAAAACCTCATCTTTCCATTAAAGACGCAGCAGCCCATCTTAAAACCTCTTACCAAAGCGCAAAAACGCTCATGCACCAACTCGTCTCTCTCGAAATCCTCAAAGAAATCACCGGCAAACGCCGCGACAAACGCTACAGCTATTGGGAATATTTAGACCTGCTGTCAGAAGGGACGTAAACGAGCGTCACTGGAAAAATTCAAAAGCCCCTCTTCAGCAAAGGTTCAAAAGGTACAAAAGACTAGGGCACATGATTTCTATTTGACGCCCTATCTTTTAGCGCCTCATAAAGCTGAGCAGGACCGAGCAAGAGTTCTTAAGGCGAAAACGTAACAAGGGATCACTAAGAGCTTGTTTGCTCATGGTAGTGTGAGCCGTTAAAGCATCGAGAATAGCCGCCTCAATACTTTTTTCAAGATCGGATGAATTGGCAAATTGTTCTTTCTTATTATTTACTGCTTGGTCAAGAAGTAATTCAGACTCAGCTACTTTCGTCTTAATCGTATTGATGTAGTTCACTTTGTCATCATCCGTGAGCTCGCCTTAAAAGAGTTGATTGACGCGCTCAAGGACTCCGGGACTCCCGCCGGTTCGTCGCAGAGCTCCTCACTGGCGAGCTAAAGCTCGCATTCCGGCAAAGCAAGCTTTGTCCTACATTTCAAGTCCAAACGAAAGCTTCGCTTTCTTCGCCCCCATAAACAAAAAAACTTCGCTTAGGGCGAAGTTTGTTTGATATATGGGGGGAACCCCCGATCAGATCGTCGAGGTCATTTTAAAAATTTCGACGAAGGGCAGTACTCCGTACGGCCAAGGAGATAGTTTTGAAATGAACCGATGAGATGATTGGGGGCGATTGGACTCCGGGACTCCCGCCGGTTCGCACTGCGTGCTCACTTCTCGTCCAACGAAAGCTTCGCTTTCTATCGCCCCCATATAGCAAAAAAACTTCGCTTGAGGCGAAGTTTGTTTGATATATGGGGGCGATTGGACTCGAACCAACGATGACCGAAGTCGGGGGATTTACAGTCCCCTGCAATAGCCGCTATGCGACACCCCCAGGAAAAAAGTATGCTGGCGAAAGGACTTGAACCCTCAACCGTCCGATTACAAGTCGGGCGCTCTACCAATTGAGCTACACCAGCAAAATGATGGGTTAGACTAACAAAATATCGTCTTTGTAATCAAGATTTTTCAGAATCATCTTGATCAGACGGCTTAGTCTCCTCGGGGATTTCTTTTTTTTCGGTCTCTTCTGGAGACACTTCTTTGGTCTCTTCCGATGGCTCGGAAACACTCTCTTCTGTCGGCTTCGTTATCTCTTCTAACTGCGCTGGCTGAGGAAAACTCATTTTTTGAAACAGTCCGGATAGGTTCGAGACTTTATTCGAGAGTCCCTCGTCTTCTATCTTGTGCGCGGTCAGCTTCTTCGGGGCGTGTTCCTTCGCCTCACAGCACTTCTTATATTTTTTTCCAGATCCACACGGGCAGGGATCATTGCGTCCAGTTTTCGTCATAAGTCATCTTTAATTAAACCACATATTCTAACATACCGGGGGGCCCGTTGTCCATGAAAACTCTATCCTATTGACGAAGGAGCCTGTGGAGGGTAAAATAGTGCCTTTCAAAGAGTTATATGACATGAATAACCCACTATCTCTAACCCAAAGCTCCCTACCTGTCGCAAGACCTCCTTGGTCTGGCCTCGGCAAAACCCTTGAAAGCGCTTGTAGAAAAGCGCTCTATGACTTTTCCATGCTAGATGGTGCTAATAAGGTCGCTATTGCTCTCAGCGGCGGTAAAGACAGTCTCAGCCTCCTTTTCCTTCTGCATGCAATTCGTGGAAAAGGCTTTCCTCCCTTTGATCTAATCGCTATCCATGTCGGTGGGGAATTTTCTTGTGGCGCCGGTATCGATGAGCGCTTTTTGCGCGGTATCTGCCGAGATCTCGATGTGCCGCTCATCCAACGTGTGTCGAGTAAGAAGCGAGAAGAGCTGGAGTGCTATTCCTGCTCAAGGGAAAGAAGAAAGCTCATCTTCGATGCTGCAAAAGAACATGGAGCGACTACGGTAGCTTTCGGTCATCACCGCGATGATAGCGCACAGACTCTTCTTCTCAATCTGCTTCACAAAGCTGAATTTGCTGCCAATCTCCCCAAACTTCATATGCATCAGTATGGCGTCACGATCATCCGTCCTCTCATCTATATTGGTGAAGAGTCTCTTCGTACTTTTGCAAAACAGCACGGGTTTTTGCGTATCAGCTGTCAATGTCCTGTCGGTCAAGATTCTAAGAGAAAACAGGTCGATCGTCTGATCGATCAGCTCGAAGAGGCTTTCCCTAACGCAAGGAGCAATTTAGCTCGCGCCGGTCTGCTTTACGGCTCCAACAAAGCGAGCATCTCATCTTGACGAAAAGAAAAAAATTTCTTAGCATCCCCGGCCAAACTTTTTTGAAAAGAGGCGCTATGAAAAAGTATTTTGCGGGCATCGCCGGCAATATCTTGGAACATTACGATCAGGCTCTTTACGGTTTCCTAGTACCTTTTCTCGCTCCGATCTTTTTCCCTGCTGCTGATCCTATGTACGCCTTGATCACTGCTTTTGCTCTTCTT
>JAJFMM010000036.1 GCA_021772165.1 Chlamydiota bacterium
CCGCCATCGGCTTCGCGTTCATAAGAACCAACGAATTAGCACGAAGTGTTATAAATCTTTTTACGGAAAGAGCACAAGAGAATTCAAATCCGAAGGCTCGCTCCGACAGCGTACGTCACCGTGGTAGTTAGAAATATTTTATCACTTTTTGAAATTTCCATCTATTTATATTTCCATTAAATTAAATAGTTTATATAAAACAGAGCTCAATGGAAGCATCAATTAAAACTTTACCTGGCCGTCCTGAGCCTCTTGGACTTACTCACCTCCAGGGCGTAGCTAATTTCTCCCTTTTTTCTGCTCACGCCACAAAAGCCACCCTCTGTCTATTTTGGAGCGGGAAAGAGGAGCCGGACGCTCAGATTCCGATGCAGGGGCCCTATATTGGGATATGGCATGTTGCGATTGAGGCACTGCCGAAGGGGGCGAGTTACGCCTACCGGCTCGAGGGCAAAGATGAGTCTTTCGACCCCAACCGCCTGCTCTCCGACCCCTATGCGCGCGCCTACAGCAGTTTTTATCCATGGGCCGATTTCTCCAAACCGAGACTCCCCTTTCTCTCAGCATGCGATCCTCTGCCCTCCTTTGATTGGCAAGGGATTGAGCCACCACACCTCCCTCTCGAAGATCTCGTGATCTATGAGATGCATGTCAGAGGCTTTACCATCGACTCTAGCAGCGGCATTTCTGCTCCGGGAACATTTACAGGATTGATTGAAAAGATCCCCTACCTGCAGAAATTAGGCATCACTGCAGTCGAACTGATGCCGGTTTTCGAGTTTGATGAAACACATTCTCATCACGCCCATCCTGAAACGAAACAGCCGCTTGTTAACTATTGGGGCTACAGCCCTCTGAATTTTTTTCTCCCGATGAGCCGTTTCGCAAAGCTTCCTGAAAATGCAGCGACTGAATTTAAAACCATGGTGAGAGAGCTGCATCGCGCCGGCATCGAAGTGATCCTGGATGTGGTCTACAACCACACACCTGAAGAGCACGATTACGTCGCCTCCTATCGAGGCATCGACAGAGAGACTTACTACATGCTCAACGAGAGCGGCGAGGATAAAAACTATTCCGGCTGCGGCAACACCTTTCAGGTCAATGGAGCTCCGGGGCTGCGTATCATTTTAGATTCCCTTCGCTACTGGACCCGAGAGATGAAAGTCGACGGCTTTCGTTTTGATCTCGCCTCCATCTTGACAAGAGGAGAGGATGGAAAGCCTCTTGCAGATCCTCCCATCCTCAAAACAATAGCAAAAGATCCGATCTTGAAAAAAGTCAAACTGATCGCAGAGCCTTGGGATGCAGCCGGACTCTATCAAGCCGGACAATTTCCGAAATGGGGGCACTGGTCCGGATGGAACGGCCACTACCGCGACCACGTGCGTCGTTTCATCAAAGGAACGAATAGTGAGTCGGGTTCCTTTGCAAACGCTCTCACTGGCAGCGAGAAGAGCTACGGACCGGTGAATACCCCTCTCTCCAGCATCAATTTTATCACGTCCCATGATGGCTACTCTCTCTATGACCTTGTCAGCTACATGGACAAACATAATGAAGCGAATGGCGAAGACAATCATGACGGAACCAATTGCAATGACAGCTGGAACGGTGGAGTAGAAGGACCTACGGATGATACGCATATACAAGAGTTCCGAGACAGACAGATGCGTAATTTCTGGCTAGCCCTTCTTCTTTCTCAAGGCATTCCAATGTTCCACATGGGAGATGAGATCGCCCACACCTGTAGAGGTAATAATAATCCTTACGCTCAGGACAACGAAATCAACTGGTTTTCTTGGAAAGAGAGTGAAAAGCACGAGGAGAAACAGCGCTTTGTCTCATCACTGATCACTTTCCGTAAAATGAACAAGATTTTGCATCGGAAAAAATTCCTTAAGCCCTCCGACATTGAGTGGCACGGCCATACCCCGAGTAAACCTAATTGGAACGACGAATCGCGTTTTGTAGCCTATACACTCAGAGATGAAAAACAACAGATCTACATTGCCTTCAATGCGCATTTTGAACCGGCCACAATCACGCTACCTTCAGAGCATCGGTGGAGGCTTGTAGTCAATACAGCCCTTCCATGGAACAATCATCACTTGCATGCGCCGGAAGAGGGCGATGAACTAGACGCCACGATTGAAATGCTCCCCTATTCTTCTCTGATAGCGATTGCAAGGTAGAAAAGAAATCTCCAGGATTGCTACAGTTTCAAGCATCATCTAGTACTTAAAGGAGTATCATGCGCCGCTTCATCCCTCTTTTACTCGCTTTTGCTGCGATTGGTTGCAGCAAAAACAGTAGTGAGCTTTCGCGTTTCCACGAAGATGGCCGAGCAAAACCCGTTGTTGCTGTAGCCTCTCTCATTGACACAACTTCGATTGACCTTCCTTGGAGCTTATCGGAAGAGCTTACAACAATGATCGTTGATAAAGTTGCTCAAACAGGGTCAATTTTTGTCTCTGCAAAAGACGATCTTTCTTCTACAGACACACCCTTTGGCAATGATCTATCTTGGATCCGAAGAGAGTTTCCGGAAGATCAGTTTGTCGTATTTCTTGAGCTCGTTGAACATGAAACGATCGCTCTATCACAAGAGAAAAACAAAAATATGTCCGTTAACGCTTTTGAAACAGCAATGAATCTGAAAATGGCTGTTAAAATGAGAGTGGTCGACCTGAGAAGTTACACACCAAAAATCGTCTTACAAGAGATGGTTCGCGACACCTACTACATCCCGAAAAATGTGGTCCCTGTTGACTACAAAGTCACTGGATGGGGAACAGAGGGATTCATAAGCTCTCCGATGGGACTGGCTCACAGCCAACTGGTTCTTCAAATCTCATCGAGAATAAGTGATTACATCCAGCTGGCAAAAAGCCGATGACGGACCTAGCGTCAGAGCTTGAAACGGCCCTCCTTGCACTCTTCGGATCCGCTGTTGCGGTTGCGATTGGGTGGAAGAAGGGCTTCTTTCGAACTCCGCAGGAAATTGAAAAACCAAAATCTCCTCCGACGCTACTTCTCGTCTTCTTTGCCTTTGCCATCTACTTTGTGATGGGACTACTTGTCCCACTACTCTTTCAGAAGTTCCTCTCCTCAGCAGTCAGTATGGATGCGAGGATTGGGAGAGCATCCTGGGCCACCTTTCTGATCTCAGGATTTATTTTTGCAGTACTTGCGCTCTATTTCCTAGCTATCCCTAAGCCAATTCGCCAAAGCATCTTGCTGAGAAAAACCTTTGAGCCGGGAAGAGACGTCCTCTTTGCGATCTACGCATGGCTGATCTCATTTCCTCTTGTGCTGCTCCTCAGCTCAGCGTTAGAGCTTCTGATCTACTTCATCTACGGCATGTTTGAATTGCCCGATCAGGTCGCCGTCCTCTTTCTAAAGATGACCTTTGGAAAACCGCTCTATTTTTTCCTAGCCACAACCTCAGTCGTGATCTTTGCCCCTCTGATTGAAGAGACACTGTTTCGCGGCTTTTTGCAGAACTACCTCAAACGCTACCTCTCGCCATCACTTTCCATCGGCATCGCCGCACTTTGCTTCACCTCCTTTCACTTTTCGATGGAACAAGGCATGGGCAATCTTCCAATACTCGCCTCCCTCTTTCTACTCGGCTGCTTTTTGGGATTCCTTTATGAACGCCAGCAATCGCTCCTCTCCCCCATTCTGCTCCACGCCATCTTCAACGCCTTGAGCGTAGCCAACCTCTACTTCCTGAGCAGCACCTAAAAACAAAGCAGGCACGATTTGAAGTGTGACCTACAATTTTTCGGACTCTCAGACATCGGTCTCAACCGACATACCAATCAAGATTTTTGGGCTGCATTTCCGGAATTGAACTTCTTTGCGCTTGCCGACGGGATGGGCGGGCGAAAAGGAGGAGAGATCGCAGCAAAAGAGGCGGTCACCAGCCTCAGCGAATCGATACGACAGTTCAGTCCTGAGGCGGATCTACCCCAAGAGCTCTTCAAAGCGATCGAACAAGCCAACCTCTGGGTCTACAACATGGGCTGCGACATCAAGCCCCTATCGGGAATGGGCACCACACTGGCCTGTGTGCTCTGGACCCCGACCTTCATCTATTACGCGCATGTAGGAGACAGCAGAATATATCGCCTCCGAAACGGACAACTACAGCTCCTGACGCGAGACCACTCGCTACTGCAGCGCTGGCTTTCCAAAAAAAAATTGTACGGCCCCTCACCTCCCAAAAATATTATTACCAGAGCGATTGGAACAAAAGGCCGCGCGAATCCGGAACTAGCTGGCTGTGAAGTACATTCAGGCGATCTTTTCCTGCTTTGCAGCGATGGACTCAGCGACGCCGTCCCTAGAGGAGAGCTCGAAGAGATCCTAACTCTCTCGGCAACTCTGCAAATTGCAGCCCATACGATGATAGAAAGGGCGAAAAATAAAGGGAGCAGTGATAACATTACCGCCCTCATTATTACAAATAGGGAGACTGAGGGATGAGTACAGAGAGTCTTATTGGAGAGCATTCGACTGAAAAAACTTCTATGGCTCGTATCTATCTGGATAACAACGCGTCTACAGCCCTAGATCCGAAAGTGTTCAAGGCGATGGTAGCTGAATTCAGCGGACCGCCGGCGAACCCCTCTAGCGTGCACTATTTTGGTCAGCAGGCGAAAATGCAGCTGGCAGAAGCCCGAAAAACGGTTGCCTCCTTCTTTGGAGCCAAGTCGGAAGAGGTCCTCTTCACATCTGGGGGCACAGAAGGCGTCAATCTCCTCCTCCAAGGATTTTTTTCAAACCGACCTCGCGGACATCTGATTACAACCGCCATTGAACATTCGTGCCTCTACGAGACAGCTAAAATGCTCGAAGGCAGAGGACTGAATGTTACCTACGTCCCCGTCGATCTTTGGGGAGCGCCCCTTCCGGAAGCCATCCAGGCAGCGATACGCCCCGATACACACGCGATCGCCCTCTCCGCCGCAAACGGCGAAACAGGCGTTAAGCTCGACATCGAAACGATCGCAGCATTGGCGCACCGCCAAGAAATCCCGCTGGTCCTCGATGCAGTAGCGATGATCGGTAAAGAGGCGATACCGATGCCGGCAGGCGTCAGTGCCATCGCGCTCTCCGGCCATAAATTCCACGCACCGAAAGGCACCGGCGCAGTCATTATCCGACCTACCTTCAAGCTCACCCCGCTTTTCATCGGAGGAGCTCAGGAATATTCCAGACGCGCCGGCACAGAGAATCTAGCCGGAATTTTGGGCCTAGCCGCAGCCGTCGAGATCCTGAAAGAGAAGCAGCTGGAGATTACGCAGCACCTGAAAGATCTGCGTGACCATTTTGAATTGACATTGATGCGAGAGCTCGGCGACATCGCCATCAACGGAAGTGGCCCACGCATTCCCAACACATCGAATCTCGTCTTCAGCGGCGTCGATGGAGAGACGCTACTGATTCACCTGGACATGGCAGGCATCGCAGCCAGTCACGGTTCGGCATGTGCATCGGGTGCACTTGAGCCCTCTCGCGTACTGACGAACATGGGAATCGACAAACAGACAGCGCGCTCATCGCTACGCTTTTCTTTCGGACGCTTCAATACGAAAGATGAAATCAACGCAACTCTGGAAAGGATGATCGAGATCATCACCCGCCTTAGAAAACATCACTAAGGATATTCTCATGACAGAAAAACAACCTAAATCATCTCACAGGTTGGACTCTATTAGCGAGAATAATGGATTATCTCTTATTTCTGATCAGGACAAAAACATTTACAGTGTTGGCATATCAACTGGAGGACTAGCCGAAATTCGAATGGCAAGAGCCCTTTCAAATCGACATATCGTAGCAACAACTATTGATCCTGAGGGCGGAAGTTTTGCACAAAGTCAGATTGATCAAGCTTTATTATCTGATAGGATAGAAGTAAAAATAGAGGACATAGCACACACCCTTCCTTACGCAGACGAATCCTTTGATTTTGTTTATGCTCGACTAGTTCTTCACTATCTCTCTAAAAGGGACCTTCAAAACGCCCTGCAAGAACTTCATAGAGTTCTAAAACCAACCGGTAGAATTTTTATTGCAGTTCGATCAACAGCTTGTTTAGAAGCTAAAGCAGGGTATTACAATTCAGAAAATGGCATAACCACCTACACCTCAAAAATTGGAGGGACCTACAGCAGGTACTTTCATGATCAAGATTCAATCTGTGATTTTCTAGAGAATACAGGATTTCATATCACACATGTAAAAACATACGATGAACAACTGTGCATTGATTTCCAACGTACTAAGCCATCCGATGACACTGACAATTTAATTGAAGTCTATGCTTCAAAACCAGCAAACCGATCGTAATTCAGAGATCGAGTTTGGAAGAAGCTACCCTTTTTCCGGGTAGCTACCTCTCAAGTGAGATCCGCCTAGAATCCGTATCCGGCGGATAGAGTAAATCCAGGAATCATGAGGGGACTGAATTGAATCTGGAAAAATTTGGGGTGGTCCCTGTTTGATGTTTGGTACCCTACAATCAATGGTAAATTGATTATAAGTGGCAGGTCATCCATCAAATTCAAAGGAACACACGAAACACCAGCTCCCAAATAAGGTCCGCTCCATTTCATCGGATAGATAAGAAAAGATCCTTGGGCAAAAGGAACAAGAGGATCAATTAGCGTGCCTCCCACGTTGATGTCAACTGCCGTGGTTCCATAAACATTACGATAACCAACTCCAATATCGCCCCCTTTAACGTCGGGTCCTGCATAATATCCTCCACAACTTGAGTAGAAAAACCAATTTTTTTGATTCGGCTCTTGAGGAAGATCGCTCATCAGAGCGAAAGGGGAAATCAACAGAATTAAGTATTTCATACCAACTCCTTTTTTTCAGAAGTGTATTATACCGCACCCACTACATTCGAAATACTAAACAAAACACTTCACACTAAAACAATGCTGAAAAAACTGATTTCAACTTTCCTGCCTATCGGCAGCTACTTCTGAAAACTCGATCGCAGCAGATTTTAAGAATCTGATGCTCTTAATTTTCTGTTTTGGCTAAACTACTATTCAGTCATGAGATTTTAAGGTTGGTTTAGTGTTTTTGAAACAGCGAAATAGATTGAGATCCACTCCTGCGATCCAATTTATCCAATCGATCGACAGTTCCTGGAAAGGCTACGAGCTCTTCGCCATCTGGGTCGTGAAAAAAATCAAACCGAAAGTCATCGTTGATCTAGGTTTTGACAAGGGCCTGTCTACCATCGCTTTTGCCCATCGAAACTGCGGTGACACCTATGGCATCGACTGGGTGGGAGAGAACAACTTCTCCCAGAAAAGAGACTCGATGGAAAAAGCCTTTCACAATATCTCTGCAGCCATCCGAATGAAATATGTCAAAAACATCAATCTGATCATTGGCCCCCTGACCGAAATTTCTGAGAAGTGGGATCGTGAAATTGACCTGCTCCATATCGACTGCGCCCACAGTTATGATGAGATCAAAGAGCAGTATGAGAGCTGGAAGCCCTTCTTAAAAAAAGACGCTGTGATCCTCATCCATGATGTAGGCGCATTTCCAAATGAGACGGGACGCTTTTTCCAAGAACTCACACTACCCAAACGCCTATTTGCTCATGGCAAAGGATTGGGCATTGCGACAAACAACAGCTCTCTTCATGAGCAGATTGCCAACGCATGGGAAGAGACTGCTAATCTACCGTCTTGACAGAGACCACCCTCGCGCCGCGCAGTGAAGGTTCGATAACGGTAAACGCATAGTCGCCGATTTCTACAGACTCGCCCTTGACGGGATGATGCAAGAGACTCGAGACGAGCATATCGCTGATCGTATCTCCCTCTTCAAACGGAAATTGAGCCTGAAACTCCTGATTGAACTCCTCAATCGTCATAGTCCCTACGACAGTTCTCTCAACATGCAGCTTTCCTTTCTCCCCGCCCGTTAGCATTGCTTGGGGGCCGAAAACAGCATCGATGATCTGATCGAACGTCAGCACACCAACGGCTTGCCCTCCCGAATCGAGAACCACAGCTACGCTCTGACTATTCCTGCGGAACTGATCGAGAATCTGAAGAAGCGAAGCATCGAGCGTCACAAACCAGGGGGGCTTAGCCACATCTAAGATCTTTCTCTTCTGATCGAGACGCAAGAGATCGCGCAGATCCGCGATCGCTACGATATTCTGCACATCGCGATGGTAGATCAGAAAAAAGGGCACATAACGGATGCTCAGCTGGTGCCGCACATCCTCAAGCGAAGCATTCGAGGCGAGCAGTTGTCCTGGAAGAATGGGAGCAATCGATTGACGAGCCGCAGAGTTTTTCAATCGAAAGACCCTCGATATCAGGGCAGTGAACTCATCTTGATTCTCTTCATCATCCTCAAAGGCCTTCTGCACCTCTTCGCGAGAGAGATAGAGAGAAGCGGCAGCTGGCTTCTTCACAAGAAGCTGCATGCCCTTAGCCATCATCGAAAAGGCCCAGATCAGAGGAGTGAGAATTCTGGAGAGGAAGATCATCAAAGGAGCGAGTGCCATAGCAATCGGCTCAGGATGACGCCTAGCGCTAAAGAGAGGGATCAGCTCACCGAAGAGCACCACAATCAAGATTTGAGTGAGCGGTGCAAAATCGGGATCAATGTTTATAGATTCATAAAAGCGACGCGCACATTCCGAGCCGACCTGCAAAGCGGTGTTGACACCGATCAGCGTCGTCCCAAAGAGCTTCGCCGGATGCTCGATCAGCTCCGTCAGCCAGATAGCTCGCCGCTTATTTTGGCTCGCATAGTAGTGCAGCCTTACCCGGTTAAAAGAGATACAAGCCATCTCAAAAAGGGAAAACAGCCCCTGCACGAATACAGCGAGGAGCGTAAAGGCTAGAAAATAGAGCCACGTTTTACTATTCACGCCGCTTTTTCTCCTTTTTCTTTTTGAGAGAGCCGATCTTCCGCACGTAGATCCTCCTCACACGATTGGGATCCGATGCCAGCACATAAAAAAGAAAGTCATCAGTAGCGTACTTCGTTCCCGCAACAGGGATATCTTCGAGCTGCTCAATCAGCCAGCCACCTAAGGTCACGACATTCTCTTTTGAGTAGAGATAGATGCCAAAAATCTCCTCAAAATCACTCAATTCCAGCTTACCGCTTGCGATAATGACATCTGGCCCAGATCGCGTATAGAGACTGTTCTCATCTCTTCGATCCGAAATATCGCCTACGACCGTCTCGATGAGATCTTCCTGCGTGATCAAACCGGAAAGAGAGCCATATTCATCGACGACCATTGCGAACTGCTCACCGGCCCTGCGCAAATTCTCCAGAAGAGGCCAGGCGCGCGTTGCTTCAGGAACATAGTGAGGTCTTTTGAGGATAGGAAGGAGATCTGCACCCGTCTGAATCTGCTCCTGATGAAGAAAAAAGCGCCTCGTTGAGAGAATGCCCAGCAGCTGCTCAAGCTCGCCATCACAGACAGGCACACGCGAACACTGCTGCTCGACGAAAAGGTGAATTAGCTGGGAGATCGGCTCATTGATATCGTAGAAGAGCACCTCACCTCTCGGACGCATGAGCTCTTTTACCGTCGATTCCTTCAGATCCAGCGCGCCGTCGATCAATTTTTTTTCGTGAGGAGCCAGTACACCGCTTTGAAGAGAGGCATGTGCAATATGGCGTAGCTCATCGGGAGAGACCTCCTCCTGTTCCCTCAGAAAAAAGAAAAGGAGGCGAGACAGGAAACTAGCCAGTGTATTGAGTCTAGTGCGAACTGGCCTGATGAGGCGCATGATCACGCGAATCGGCGGTGCAGCCGCAGCAGCTACCGAAGCATTGTTGTCCATCGCCAATGATTTTGGCAGAACTTCACCGAACACCAGCGTCAAAACCAGAGGCACACCCACTTTAAGAAGCCAATCGGGAAACTCATCGAAAAGGCTCGACACCGTATTCTGAATCAAAAGATTCGACAGCACGTTTAAAATGAGGATCGTTACGAGAACATCGCGCGGACGATCCATTAAACTGGCAACGAGTCTCTGATTCTTCACATCCGAGTTTCGATAGGATCGAAGAGCAAGAGGAGAGAGCGAAAATAGAGCGGTCTCAGAGGCGGATAGCAGAGCAGAGGCTCCCAAAAGGAAGAAAAGGAGTAGAATCAGCGTTAAGGTCAAGAGAACCTCCCCTTATACACTGATGCACCTAACGCGTAAAATGAACCTTGACCCAACCCTCTGGAACAACACCTAACTCTCTCATTAGAATCATTTCGATCCAAGCAGGATCGTTTTGGGATTGAAGACGCAGCTGTAGCTCGTCCCGTTTCTGGCAGACAATCAGCTTTTCCTTCTCCATCTCCTGGAATCTGTACGTCAGCTCCGAGAGCGCAGCGTCGCGCTTTTGCCCACCCTGCACATAGGAAGAGATACAGCAGATGAAAAATGCAAAGATCCACCAAGTGCGAACGAAGAAATTCCGTGCACGGGATTCCGCCCTCATCCTTGGATGGGAAAATTCTCCACTCTGAAACACCGTACCAGCCATAAAGTCGCGCCCTCATAGGAATTATCGGACGAGGAAACATTTTTATCAAATGCGAGGACAGGTTATCTCCAATTGATTCATATACTTGCCTTTACGATCAGCGTAAGAAACTTCACATACCTCACGAGCCTCTAAAAAGAGGACCTGAGCGAGCCCTTCACCGGCATAAATCTTCGCTGGAAGGGGTGTTGTGTTAGAAATTTCCAGCGTTACAGTTCCTTCCCATTCCGGCTCAAAAGGCGTCACGTTCACGATGATACCACAACGAGCATAAGTTGATTTACCGATGCAGAGAGTCAAAATATTCCGGGGAATACGGAAATATTCGATACTTCTGGCGAGGGCAAAAGAGTTGGGAGGGATGATACAAGAGTCGCCCTTCACATTGACGAAAGAGTTTTCCTGAAAATTTTTCGGATCGACGATTGAGTTGTAAACGTTGGTAAAGACCTTGAATTCATTGTCGACGCGTAAATCGTAGCCGTAGCTAGAAAGACCGAAGCTCACGATTTTTTCACCATCGGCATCGCGGA
>JAJFMM010000037.1 GCA_021772165.1 Chlamydiota bacterium
GATTGCAATCTTTTCCCGCAAGAACGGATCTAGTTCCAGACCAGTTACAATTTCAGCGTCGCCTTTACCAAGAGAGCGGCATGGAAAGGAGAAGAAGAGATTCTCATCGATGCCGTAGGAATTTCCTTTGGAAGAAACGCCCATGGAAAACCAGTTTTCGGCAGCGGTCGGCTCTACAATCGCTCGCATGGCTCCCAGTGCTGCGTTGGCAGCGGAGGCGGCAGAAGATTTTCCTCTCGCGCCAATCACTTCAGCGCCGCGTTTCTGAATTTTTTCAATGAGCTCGTGCTCTAGCCAATTGCGATCTTGAATCACGTCGGCCGCTTTTTTTCCTCCGATCTTCGCATGGACAAAATCGGGTACTTGTGTGCTGGAGTGATTGCCCCAGATCGTTACATTCGTTACCAAATCGATAGAGACGTTTGCCTTGTTGGCGAGCTGGTAAGTCGTGCGGTTATGATCGAGCTGTGTCATGGCGAAAAACTGATGCGCTCCGAGATCCGGTGCATGATGTTTTGCGATTAGACAGTTGGTATTGCAAGGATTGCCGACAACAAGAATGCGCACATCTCGAGAGGCGACCTCGTTCAATGCCTTACCCTGTTCGACGAAAATTTTTCCATTTTCTGCGAGGAGCTCCTTTCTCTCCATGCCAGGTCCGCGAGGCTTCGCGCCCACGAGAAAAGCGTAATCGACGTCTTGGAACAGCTCGTTTGCATCCGAGCCCATTTTGATCTCTTTTAGAAGAGGAAAACCACAATCGTGCAGCTCCATCACAACGCCTTTCAAGGAGGGTACGCCGATAGGCAGATCTAGGAGGTGAAGAGCGATGGGTTGATCGGGTCCGAACAGTTCGCCATTGGCAATACGGAAAATGAGGCTATAGGCAATTTGCCCTGCAGCCCCGGTAATGACGACTCTTTTAAGCATAGACGGAATCCCTTTCGGTGTTTCCGTCTATAAATAACAGAATTAAGAAAACTTCTGAAGAAGTTTGCCTTTGAAGAGCGTCTCAAACCAATTTTTAGCAATCGAGTGCATCGAATCGAGCCAAGGATCGAGAGATCCTAGATCTTGAGGCGCATTTTCTCCGGTCGAGTTGAAGAGCATCTGCTGAATGATCGCAGGCTTGTCTTCTACACCACCGGAACCAATTCCTAGCATCGCGTTGCCCACAGGCTCTTCGATCTGGAATCCGGCGTTCAATGTGAGAGCTTCCGGGAAAGGCTTCATCTTGTTCTTCGTAAAGAGATCAGAATCGAGCTCTAGACGCGTATTGAGATTCTCCTCAAAGAACTTCACAGGATTAATGCCAGCTTCCACATCCACGGCGTTGACGAAACGCAGTTCCGTCTTCAGGATATTGAGAGGAAATGTGCTCGCAGGATAGAAATCGGTGAAGGCTTCAAAGACACGAACGATCTCATGACGGAATTGATCCCAAGAGTATCCTTTCGCTTCATTGATTGTGAGAATGCCGGGACCCACTTGTACAATCGGCCATTCGTCAGCAGACTTTCTCATGCGGTGACGCACCACGTAAGGGCCAGCATCGGGATGCATCTGAACAGAGGGAAGGTCCTCAGCTACTGTGTATTCCTTTTTAAAACGATCATACAGTCTTCCATAAAGCAGAGGATAAGCAGGATCTCTTACCGTCTGTGTATTGGGAACCTGAGGCATTTCCCACCGCATTTCGAAGATTGCTTCGAGAATGGGTGCTTTTTTTAAAGCAGAACTGCTTTTTTTTGTGGTACTGGTCATGGTTATTTTCTCCTAAAAACTAACTGGAGAATCTATCAAACACAAGCCCAAAGATCAAGAAACAATCGTTAGATCTGATTATCGGCGATCGCCTGCCGCGTACGCTTCATCATCTCGACCATGAACGTCAAATTATGCACGGTAGCCAGAGCATAAGCTGTCAATTCATGTGCTTTGAACAGATGGTGCAGATATGCGAGAGAGAAATTTTGGCATGTTGAGCAGATACAATCCTGTTCAATTGGCTGAAAATTGTTCGCATACTCCGCTTTCCCTATTTTGAGATTGCCCAGGCGGGTCAACAGCATTCCGTGCCGGGCAGCGCGTGTCGGGTAGGAGCTATCAAACGTATCGATACCGAGTGGAACAAGCGCTTCGAGAGAGTCGAGATCGCCGATGCCTAAGAGATGCGTGGGCTTCTCTTCCGGCAGGCGAGGCACAGCCTCTTGTAGCATAGCGCTCATCTCCCCTTTATTTTTTCCAACGCTGCCGCCAATGGCATAGCCATCAAAAGGCAGATTAGAGAGAAAATTACAGCTCTGTTTACGCAGTTCGGAATCGATTCCGCCGTGAACAACAGCGTACATCGCCTGGCCCTCAGGATTTTTCAAGTGCTCATCGAGAGAACGCTTTTCCCAGCGGTGCGTTCTTTCCAGAGAGCTTCTCAACTTGCCGGCATCGATATGGTAAGGTGGCAGTTCGTCGAAAGGGATGATGATATCAGCTCCAAAAGCCTTTTGCGCCGCAATCGAAGATTCCGGGGTCAAAAGCACTTTGCTGCCATCGCGATACGATCGAAAGAGGACACCCTCTTCATTGATCTTGAGCACGTGGCCTTCGTTCTTTTTCGAGCCGCGGCTCTTCAGTTCATCGGCTACAGAACCGTAGGCGAGAGAAAAGACCTGAAAACCTCCGGAATCAGTGATGATCGGCATCTTACGGTTGATGAAGCGATGCAAACCACCGGCTCTTTTCACCACGTCCGTGCCCGGCTGCAGCAGGAGGTGATAGGTATTGCAAAACATGAGTTGCAGACCAATCGCATCGACCATCTCATTGTCGAGGCCCTTGATCGTCCCGTTCGTTCCTACGGCGACAAAATTGGGCGTGTCGATGATACCGTGGCTAGTATGGATACGCCCGACGCGCGCACGCGATTTCGTAGAGCGATGGAGAATTTCAAAGCGAAACGTCATGCAAGTGCCTCATTTTCTTCTTTGTGAAAGCGCTTCAACAATAATGCCAGTGAGCTGCTGCAAGCGATGATCGCACATTTGACCGCGTAACTAAGAATCATGATGTCAGCGAGAGACTCTACAATTCCATACAGACCGAAAAAGCTAAAAAGGACCGTGTCGAGAGCCTGACTGATCAGCAAAGAGAAGAGCACTCGAATGCCGAAATGTTTCAACCCCGTTCTCATGAATTTGAAAAAGAGAACATCGAGCCTCTGCACGAGATAGTAAACGCCGATCGATGCGGCAACAATGCGTGGCGCAGAAGAGAGAATCGAGACAAAAGAGCCATGAGTCGAATCAAACGTGCTGGGAGAATAGAGGAGATGCACCTGCGACATACAAGCAAAAAGAATCAGCGCAGCTAAAGAGGCTCTCACCGCTTTTTTGGCCTCTTCAGAACCGTAAATCTCCTGCAAGAGATTGAGGCCCAGAATCCCGCCAACGGCAAAGACATCGCTAGCCGTTACATGAAAGCCAAACAGCTCAATTTGCTTCACAACAAACAGGTTGGCCAAGACTCCGGAAAGGGCGATATAAACCCCCAGAGCCATCTTCCCTAGACGGACAGCCACCCCTAGAAAAAAGAGAGCCGAAAAGATGTGCAGGATAAAAATCAGTTCATTCATCAGGGGGGAAAGTATAGGTCAAAGATGCCGAATTTTCAAGACTCAAGTTGCCGATGTGTAGACCATTAATAAATAATTGATACCCACCTTCTAGAAGAGGTGGAAAAGAGAAGACTCCTCGATGAGGTCCGAAAGCACAAAGACAAATGCCCTTTGGATCGGTCATGACCTGTAGAGAGAGAAGACCGGGATGCTCCCCTATTGGAGCCTGTATTTCTGCGCCTGTAAGAATCAGAGGACACATCGACACGCGCACTTCAGAAGAGATGTGCAGATCAAGACTTGTAGACGTTTTTTCAACGTGGACGCTGTAGCTTTCTTCCTTTCCATAAAGGAACGAACAGCAAATTAAAAAAGTAGCTAGGATGGTAATCTTTCTTTTCATAAAACCCTCTTGCAAAGGGGGTAAAGAGTAAGATAAACTAATGCTTCTCTTCAAGGGAATTTAATTATGGAGAATTCCAATGAATGCTGTTTCTATAGTAACTAAGCCACCCTCTTATCTTGAATCTCTAAAGGACTTTGCCAACGAGAGCAAGCCTCTTTTAGAAAAAGTGGCCCGAGTTGCGCTAGCCGTCCTCCTTGTTATCCCTGCGCTCCTAGCCGACGCTGCAACTAAAATTTATCATTACACCCAGCCTCTCAACGATGTTGAAGAGATCGCAGAGCCAGCTCCTGTACAAACGGAAATCAGTTTGGCAGAGGATGTCCACATATTGCACCCTTCGTTTAAAGATTTTTACCAGCCGCAAGATCTCCAGGCCATATTTCTTGCAATGTCCTTTATCAGAACTCCTCAATTCGATGACTCGGGAAAAAAGTTCGCAACAGAACTCGCTGAGACCCTTTCCCTAAACTCTTTTCTTAACAACCCCTCGTTTCATACAGAACTCTTTCAAAGAGAAAAAGCTCTTCAAAAAAATTAGTTAATTTAATTACGGAAAATTCCAATGAACTCAGTTTCTATAGTAGCTAAGCCTCCTTCCTTTCTAGAATCTCTAGAGAATTTTGCCAACGAGAGCAAACCCTGTTTAGAAAAAGTGGCCCGAGTTGCTCTTGCCATCCTCCTTGTCATTCCTGCGCTCCTAGCCGACGTAGTTACTAAAATATACAACTACACCCAGATTCAACAGTACGTTCCTAGCGCACCCCCTCTAGAGATAGAGAACGAGGAGGTCCGCATGGCAAACAATGTCGACTTTCTGCGCACCACATTTAAAAGGAGTTTAGGTCCGGAAGATGGCCGCCTCTTTTCTATAACAATGTCCTTTATGAAAACACCTGAGCTAGGGAGCCCCGGAACAAAGCTCGCAGCAGAACTCACACTTCTCGGATTATTTTGCTTATACAGTAGGCTCTCACTCCCAAGTTTCATCGAACTAGACACCCCTATTGGCGATTATACGCTCAGAGAGCTCGCAATGGAGTGCAGATCGATGAGTGCACCAGAGTGGGAAGCTTTCGAAAAGTCGCTCCACTTCACAACGGATGAATCGCCTCGCAATATAGCCTTCATCCAGCAGGCAAACCATCTCAGCTATAATCCTGATTTTGTCAAAACGATTATCGCCCTAACAACAGATCGGGCATTGACCGAAGAACTTGAACGTGGTAACGTATAAAAACTAATTTTATGAATAATAAAGCGAGAATACCATGTCTGTTCTGATTGTAATGATGATGTATGCCGTATGGTCCAGTGTTTTCTCACTGGGAAAAATGGCGCTAGAAGTCTCTCCCCCTCTGTTTCTCACCTCATCTCGTATGCTGCTTGCCGGCATCTTGCTGTTAGCATTTCTAGCGATCTTCAAACGATCACAGCTCAAGTTCTCGCCCAAGCTTCTCATTCCTCTCGGTCTCTATGGCTTTCTGGGGATGTACCTGACCAACGCATTTGAATTCTGGAGCCTCCAGCACCTCTCTGCTGCAAAAACCTGTTTCCTCTATAGCCTCTCACCATTTTTAGCCGCGTTCTTCTCCTACCTACACTTTGGAGAAAAAATGAACCGCCGCAAATGGATCGGCATGGGCATCGGAATGGCCGGAATCTTACCTGCACTCTCTATCCAGACCGGATCTGAGGGCATCATCGGGGGCCTCTTTTTCCTCTCCTGGCCTGAACTAGCCATGATGGCAGCCGTTCTCTGCTCATCGTATGGATGGATCCTGCTCCGACTCCTCGTAAAGGACTCAGCCGTTTCTCCTTCTCTCTCTAACGGAATCGGGATGCTCATTGGTGGAGCCTTTGCTCTAGGGCACTCCCTGTTCGTCGATACCTGGAATCCCCTTCCTGTAGCAAGCGACGCCATGCCCGCTTTTGCACAGGGGATAATCCTGATGACGCTTGTCTCGAACATCATCTGCTCGAATCTCTACGGATTCGTGCTGAAGCGCTTTACTGCGACCTTCGTCTCATTCATGGGTCTACTCAGCCCTATTTTTGCTTCTATCAATAGCTGGTTCTTCCTTGGAGAGGCACCATCGCTCGTCATTCTCCTCTCTACGGGTATCGTGAGCATAGGTCTCTATCTCGTATACAGCGCTGAGCTTCGCCAAGGTTACATCCGCAAAGCTTCTGCTCCAACTCCAGCAACAGCTCAGAACTAATCAGGATCAGGGGGGATACCTCCCCCTATCAATCTACTAATCACCCATGCCGATATAAAGATCTGTTAAATAAACCTAACTCTCTGTATCTTCCTCGCAAAATTTTTAGAGGTCAATAACGATGAGTATGAAAGTCCCCGGTGGAACACCACTTCTTGATAAACAGTCTGATCCAAACTCTGATAAAAGCGATGGCACGAGCAAGCAAGCCTCAACGGTAAATGATGTAGCGCAGCCTATTTTCGAAGAACCTTCCTGCATAGAAAAGTGCTGTTTCAGCCAAGCATACGCAATGACTGGAGGACTCTGTATCCTATCCTCTAGTACAGCTGCAATCGGTGCTGCTGTTGGAGGAGGAGCTCAATACTTTTGTGGCATGCCTACTCTACTCCTCACCCCTCCCTCTTTAGGAGCAGTCGCTGGATGCCTCTATCCATCTGGATACGCTGGCACATCCTATTGCATAGAGAAGTGTAGGAGTGAAAATCAACCAGAACCCCCTAAGGAGATAAAGCAATGACAATTGACCCAACGTCAGGTAATCGCCCCTATTGCTGTGTCGATATATCTAGCTGCGGTCCATGTCTATTGGCGCTAAAAGTAGATACAGTCTGCCACGAGCAGATCATCGAAGCTTGCTCACCTTGTATAGATCGAGTAAGCCTCTCTTTCAACGGTTGCTCCCAAGCAGGTAACGTTTTAGGGTCAGCACTTAGTATTCTAGGGATTGAGACAAACAGTGGGAATGAGCACGAAGAATGAGATCCTGGGCCCCGGACCGCAATTGGATCGGGGCACAGAAAAAACTTACTTAGAGCCTTTCGCGCGAGCCCAAACGATGATACGAAAGACTGCTGAAACACCAATAAGAACGAAAACGATTCGGGCAATAACCATCCCGAAAATCGCCATGATCACGTTGAAATCAAAAAGACCAACGAGACCCCAGTTAAGACCGCCGACCAGCAGTAAAATCACTGCGACTAGGTCAATAGTGCTATAGTTCTTCATACTCTAACTCCTTCTTGCAATCGACAAGTCGCGAGGGAGCACTCCCCCTGAACGACTTATAATCTTTATCTTTCTAATAAAGTTTTGCATGAATTTTGTATATATAGAAATAATCTGGAGAAGTGAAAAAATCGAGGAACTCGGATCAGAGCGATTGGCATTAGACACAAAAAAACCCGTAAGGACGAATCCTTACGGGTTGAGTAAAAAAAACTGGCAGCTACCTACTCTCCCATACTCTTGCGTATAGTACCATCGGCGACGAAAGGCTTAACTTCTGAGTTCGGGATGGGATCAGGTGTTTCCCTCTCTCTATGACCACCAGAAAAACTTTTGTTTGTTCGAATACAGATAAACTCTAGAACAACTTAAAACGACGCATGAGACTAAATCACATTCCACTCCCATGGGCTTGCTGAACATTACTGTTCCTCAAGCCCAGGGGTAAAAAAAAGTAGTCAAGTCAATGGACCGATTAGTATTGGTTAGCTGAATGCATTACTGCACTTACACACCCAACCTATCAACCCGGTGATCTTCCGGGGGTCTCATTGGGAATTCTTATCTTGAGGGAGGCTTGGCGTTTAGATGCTTTCAACGCTTATCCTTTCCGAACATAGCTACCTGGCTATGCCTCTGGCGAGACAACCAGCACACCATTGGTTCGTCCACTTCGGTCCTCTCGTACTAGAAGCAGCTCCTCTCAAAATTC
>JAJFMM010000038.1 GCA_021772165.1 Chlamydiota bacterium
CTTTTCTCGTCCGTTTACCGTCTTGTGAGTTAGCGAGATAACGCAGAGTATTGAGCCATGTTTTCAATGTTTCGTTCATCTGCAGCTTGTTGAATAGAGGCAACTCTTTTCCTGCCAATTGATAGATCTCATTGAGGAGTCCATCTAGAGATCTATCAACTTCAGGAACAAGGGAATAAATACGTTCATGAATGTGTGCTCCTCGATACCCATCTGTAGAGATAATTGTTTGAATCTCGTTCAAAAGCTCAGCAGGCAAGCATTCGAATGTGAATAGGACGTTGCAATGTGGCGGTAGATCGAAGAGTTCCTTTGGCAGAGAGGTGAATGGATTGTCCATTAAATGGAGTATCGTGAGATTTCTGAGTTGCCCAATCTCGCGAGGCAGAGATTCGAGCTGATTATTTGCCAGGGAGAGTTCTTTCAGGTCCGTGATCTTTTCAAAGATAGGCGGAAGAGAGGTGAGATTGAGTCCATTTAGCTCCAAAATCTTTTGATTTTCTGTTCCGAGATACTTTATGATTCGATTTGCAGCCTCGATTCGCTGCGGATATTCAGGACCACCGTTTTTTTCTTCACACCAAACAGTCAGCCCCTCTTCCTCCAAGCGCGATCGTCCGAGATGATTCATTCTAGCCCGTAAAAAGGGCTCTGCACAAGGGACATCATCCAAGATAATGGAGCAGTTTTCGGGCAGATTGAGCAGTGGTTTTGGAATGCTATCGAGTGGGTTGTCTTGCAAATAGAGCCGTCTAAGAGTTTTGATCTCTTCGATCCCTGCAGGAAGAGCTGAGAGATTAAGACCGCTTAAATCCAATATTTTGCACTTTTTTAAAATGCCTTGTTGGATGGCTGCATCAGCTTCTTCTCGACCCTGATCTGGGGAAATGGCTGGGTTTTGCTTTCTTTTTTTGACTCCCATGTCGCATTTGATTCCAGATATTCGATCTTCTACGCTACGGGTGTGGTTCCTGGGTAGAGGAGGACTTTCTAATGGGGTGGTTGATCTAGAGCTATCTGTTGGGGAGGGGATCATTTTTCATTCCTTGTGTTCAATTTTTTTTTAGAATAAGGGCGCAATAAGTGAGGCCGAAATCATTCATTTTTCACTTCTAGTTTTGTTTTAAATTAGCTTTACGAACAGCATACACCTTAATTGTATATTTGCAGTTAAGAAGGATTATAAATGGAATTTTTTCGCTCTCATGCTCGATCAGGTGGGGCCGCTCAAGAGCTGCTTTTATACCCCAAATTGCTTTTGATTCCAGTTAGGGTTTTATGAAGAGCTCTGCTAGACTAATGGGATGTTTCAATCAGTTCTACAAGAGCGCTTTGGATTCAGCAGCTTCCGCCCCGGACAACTGGAGGCGCTGGAGCAGCTGTTTAGCCTGGGGCGTCTACTCTGCATCCAGCCAACAGGGCGCGGTAAATCATTACTTTACCAGCTACCGGCCTGTATATTAGAGGGGACGGTTCTCGTGATCTCGCCTCTTTTGGCGCTCATGCGCGATCAAGTGGGGCAGCTCAATACACGCTTCCATATTGCCGCGGGCTCGCTCAACAGCGACCAGACACTAGAGGAAAACGAGCAGATCCGCCGGGCCGCAGCCGCGGGACAGCTCAAGATTCTATTTGTCTCTCCGGAGCAGCTCGACCATGTAGATCGCTTCCAGTTTTTTCTCTCTCTAAATTTAAGTATGGTGGTCATCGACGAGGCTCACTGTATCTCGTCTTGGGGCCATGATTTCCGTCCCGCCTATCGGCAGATCCTGCAATTTGTCAAAGCAGCGGAAGAGCATGTCCCCGATCTTAAGGTGCTAGGCCTCACTGCGACAGCAGGCGATCGAGTGGAAGAGGACATCTCTAAACAGCTCTTTTCCAAAGCTCGTCCAGGGAAGGTGCTCAGAGAGAGCATGGATCGCCCGAATATCTCACTTAGCGTTGTCCCAGCGCGCGGTCTATCTGAAAAGCTCTCGTTGCTAGAGCAGATCCTGAAAAACGAAAAGAGCGCTCTTGTCTACTGCGCAACGCGGGAAAACGCGGAGATCGTCGGCGAATTTTTGATCTCGAAAGGGATCGATGCGATGGCATACCACGCAGGAATGGATCCGGAAGAGAAGAGACGCATTCAGAATCTGTTTATGCAAGGGCAGTTTCAGGCTATTGCCGCCACAAACGCACTTGGAATGGGCATCGATAAAGCGGATATTCGGCTGATTGTACACTTCGATGTACCCGGATCCATCACGGCTTACTATCAGGAAGTCGGAAGAGCGGGGAGAGACGGATTGGATGCGAGAGGGGTACTGCTCTTTGATCCGAAGGATCGCGAGGTGCAGGAGTACTTCATCCACTCAGCAGTGCCCACCGCCAAGGACTTCGATCAAGTGTTAGATGTAGCGGAAGGCATCGGTCTCTCTGCTATCAAACAGAAAACGGGCCTCCATCCAACGCGCGCTAACGTTGTCATTGCAGAGCTCGTCGAGCAGGGCTTTTTGCTCAAAGAGAGCGTTGATAAGAAGCAAGTCTATCGAAAAATAGCCTTCGACGAGAAGCCCGATCTTGGCAACTACGAAGCGCAAAGAAAGGTTAAGCTGGGCGAGCTCAAGTCCATGCTACGCTATGCCTCATTAGAGACCGGCTGCCGGATGGAGCTGCTTAGAAAAGCACTGGGAGATGAGGAAGCAGCGGCTTGCGGCCGGTGTGACCTCTGCCGTCCCATCGAAAAGCCCTCTGCACAAGAGACGAGAAGTATCGATGCTTGGCTCGCTGAAAAGCCTGTGACGATCCCGGCCTCACGCATGTTTGGCTTGAGCGAAGGGATCAGCCTACTCGATTCCAAGCTGCGAGCACCCCTCTTTGTTCGATTCATGAAAGAGAGACAAGAGAGCGCAGATCTCGATCCGGAGCTTTTAGAGCTACTACAAAAACACGTGAAGCTAGAGGGGATTCGCGCTATTATTCTGCTGCCATCGATGACCTGGAAAGGTCGAGAGGTGGTGGCCAAAGCTGTTGCGGATTGTCTCGGAGTGCCGCTGCATTTGGATCTTCTGGACTGGAAAACAGCTCCGGCAGAGAGACAAGGCGCGCTTATGAACAATGACCAGAGAAAAGCGAACGTCCAAGCGTGCATGGAGACGCTAGAAGCAGTGCCGGAAGGACCTCTGCTACTGTTAGATGATTACATCGGTTCAGGATCTACGATGAGAGAAGCTGCCCGAGCTCTTCGCGAGAGCGGTGGGCGCAAATTGAAACTCATTCCATTGACCATCGCCAGCGTCAAATGGCGACTGGGAAAGACGGGATTCATTTAACTTTTTCCAAAACATCTTGAAAGACCTTTGTAAGCGGATGATCTGGATACTCTTTAGAAAAGATTCCCTCGCTGCCAAGTAACATCATCTCTTCGCTGAAGGGGAGGATTCCTCCAAGAGGCACCTCTAAGACGCTCTCTATTTCTTTTTTAACCGAGTCAGTATCTATTGCGGGTAGCACCTTATTCAGCAGGAGCAGCCTGACGGGGATATCCATCTGTTTTTCCACTTCGAGAGCGACTGAAGTTCCCTGATAAACCTGTTTATCAGGTCTCATAATGGTCAGTAGAACATCACACATCGCGAGGATAAGCAGTGTTTTTTCCTCAATACCAGAATGTGTATCGATCAATAGATAGTCGAGGTCGAGATCTTTATTGACCTGGTAGAATCCCTGGATGAGAAGATTTGAATCATAGCCTTCTCGCAACACTCTTGCGATATCCGACATGGAGAGGCTGGAGGGAATGATGTAGAGCTTACCCGTACCGTCCGGATCGATAGTTTGGCTTACATCTAACACGATTTTATCGATGGAGACTCTTTTCCATAAGTAGTCATTGAGAGTGTATTCTAATGAATCGGAGTCGAGACCGAAAAGAACATGCACGCCCGGAGAGCCGATATCGGCGTCGATGATGGCTACTTTTTTGCCTTCCTTGAAGAGCAGATAAGCGAGACTGGCCGTAAGATTGGTCTTGCCGGCACCACCTCGGAAGGAGTGAATGGAGATGATCTTCGTCATGATTTTTTCATATGCTCTGCTTTTCTTTTTTGCATCTCTTTAAAGAACCAAGAGTCCGTTACCTTGAGAACTTCCTCATGCTTCTTGACCTGATTAATCTGGATTTGAAGTGCACGGAGTTCTTTGCCGGGACTCTCTCCTTGTTTGAGAGCCTCTTGCAGCTGCAGTTCCTTGGCTTCGAGCTTTTCGAGCATCGTATGGAAGCTTTCTGCTAAATCGTTGATGACTAGAGGGTGTTTATCTTTGTTGGTAAGATCTTGCAGTTGTTTGACATAGTCGTGTTTACCTCGTGCAACAGAGGAAAAGACCTTTCTGAGATTTAAAAGATGTTGATCCATATTTGCAAACTACCAAGTCTATTCATTCCAGAAAAGGTTTCTTCTGTGTGTGTAGCCATAGATCAGCCCTGCCATGAGAATTAGAGAGCCCCCGATGAGAATCGGCATGTTGTGATGGACACCGATGAGCGAGCCGGAGAGCAGCGGTGCTACGCACCAGCCTAAAGACTGCACAGACTGAAAGATCCCCAACGCTTCACCCTGGCGCTCCGGACTGGCCCAGTTCGAGACCATCGCAGTTGATGTGGGAAAGACAAGCGAGACGAGATAGATGAGAACAGGCAGATAGAGCCAGAGAAAGACGGAGTTGTTGATGGCCAGGAAGAGAAAAATATAGCCGCCGGTGAGAGCTAGAGAATAGAAGAGCACCTTTTCTGAGCGAAACCGTCGTAGAGCCGGCAGAATCAATACACCCGTGCTCAGAGCATACCAGATGGCAGAATAGCCATAAAAGTAGCCGATATGTTCGGCATGAAAGTCAAACTGGTTGATTAGATAGACGGATATGAACTCAAAGTAGTAGGACCAGCCGAAGACGAAAAAGAAGATCGAGAGCATCAGAATGCGGATGCCCTTCATCTGAAAGATCTTTTTCAGATCGTAGATCCCGCTCAGGATACTCGTAGGCCCCTCTTCTGATTTCTCCTGGCGTGTTTCCGGGAAAAAGAAGAGAGCGAGCAGGAGACTGGTTAAACAGGCAAATGAGCCGACCCAGAAGGGGAGAGTTAGAGCTTTTTCATGGAAGAGATTAGGATTTGAGAGGACACCTCCGAGAAAAGGACCCAGAGCGAGACCGATCCCGAGAGACATATTGTAGAGACCAAAAGACTTTGATTTCTCTTCAGGAGTACTAATGTCGGCAATGGAGGCCTGGATTACGGCTGCATTGCCGGCTGAGGCTCCGATGACCAGGCGCGAGAGCAGAAGCAAGCTCATACTCATTTGGACAATTCCCCAAAGTGAGATCAGATAGCCCACGGAGCCGACTAGTAGGCTGCCCAGCAGGACCTTCCTTCTACCCACCCGATCGGACAATTTACCCATGAGCGGACCGCAAAAGAATTGAGCCAGAGAAAGAAGCGAGAGGAGCAGCCCTAGGTAAAAGCCTCTCTCCATATCGGATGCGCTGCTGGGAAGAAGAGCTCCATTTCGTTGAAAGAGCTGATGGGAAAAGATCGGATAGACAAAACCGATTCCGACATAATCGATCGTGGTAATGAGCATGAGAACCATGAAGGAGACTTTTTTCCTCCATGCTTTGATCTGATCGACGCTCTCTATACTCATTTTTGCTCCCTTTTCTGCACAGTACAGAGTCGAAAAGAAACGAGTAAAGGATTTTTCTAAAGAGGGGCTTCCATAGGGGAAAAGTGAAGATGGAAGGCAAATCTTGAGGTTAAATCAGACGTCATGCTAAGATCTTCAACATCTTAGCTGTCGCGGGGTGGAGCAGTGGTTAGCTCGTTGGGCTCATAACCCAAAGGTCGTAGGTTCGAGTCCTACCCCCGCTATTTTTTCTTTCTGGCGGTATAGCTCAGTTGGTAGAGCAGCGGAATCATAATCCGCCTGTCGCTGGTTCGAGTCCGGCTACCGTCACTACTCAAACTCTCACATCATAAGTAAAAGGTAGAATGAACCACGGAGTGGTTTATTAGGACTCGAAATGTAGGACGAAGCCTGCTTCGCCGGAATGCGAGCTTTAGCTCGCCAGTGAGGAGCCTGCGACGAACCGGCGGGAGTCCCGGAGTCCGGCTACCGTCACTACTCAAACCTTATCCCAAATACCCATCATTTTCGAAGAAACTCGGTAGAAAAAGCACAGCGTGCTTTTGTACGGATTCGAAGCGAAGAGCTCTGCGATGAGCCGGCGGGAGTCCCGGAGTCCGGCTACCGTCACTACTCCAAATCAATCTCTTAAGCACTCCTAGATTCTACCCAGCACCTCCAATATCAGAAATATAGGTAAAGTTCGGTCTAGATCCTATGCGAGGCATAGAGGAGGCGTCCTCAAAGTCCTAGAGAATGCCTCCACAGAAATTTAGAGAAGATGAAACCAGTGCCCATTCAAGAGAGCCGCTGTCTCAGTAGCCAAGACAGTCGTAATTGCTATGGTGGAAGCTCCTATCGCTCCAATTCCATTGCCAATTGAGCAAATCCCTGCCTGTGCTGCAAAAATAGGACAGTCTATGTCATTCAAAATGGATGAACAATGAGCTAAATTTTTCTCCACTTCAGAGCACCCGCTAGAGAATGCAAATTGGAGAAAGGAAGACGCGGCCCATACCCCTAAAAATTGAGCAGTTATCCCGGAAATCCTATCAGCAATCATCAAGGAATTAGGACTCAGGCCATTGTTTTCCGAAAGAGAAGTAAAGAAAGCCTCTGATTCAGGGTGTATTTTTGTTAACATTGCCATAGTAAAACCTCTTTATTTTTTCCAAAATTGGAGAGAACTCATCGATGGGAATGGAATCATATCCAACACGATAGAACCAGTTGCAATTCGCCCCACAATCTGCCCTCCGCAAGAAGCCATATAGGAAGCTTTTTTCATCGCACAAAAATCACCATCTACTCCGTCTTTGCATTTTTCAAGAAACTCGTTGCGATCGCTTTCACAAGCATCCCTTAGAATCGTTGTGGCAAAATGGGCAGCAGCAAGTGCAGAAGTTTTTGCCGTTATTGTACACAATGCAATCGAAGCTCCGTGAGCTCCCAAGGTGGAAGCAATTCCTGCGGCTAGTCCGGTAAGCGCGGGAACAGCGGGTATCAATAAAATAGCCATAAATCCTCTTTGGTTTTTTGAAGTGCGGTTACTATGCCTGTGGCGGGCTTTTTCCGAAAGTCATTGTTTATCAATAGTATATCAATAGTTTTTTTGAGTTTTGTCGCTTATCAGTCTGTGTTGAGG
>JAJFMM010000039.1 GCA_021772165.1 Chlamydiota bacterium
AGAGCAGATGAGGTGTTTTTTCTCTGCAGAGACGGCAGATGGGAGGATAGAGCACATCCAACAGGGCCGAAATGACCTTCATAATTTACTTTAAAAATGTTGAGAGGTATCTTCGCCGTCCTAAAAATTTTTAACCAGAGAGATTTATATGCAAACAGCGATGCACAATACGATCGAGCGTTTCAATGTCTTGCAAACGCCGACTCAAACGTTGAATCACTATTTCCGCGCTCACAAAACACAATATAAAGTGGCACTCTTGGTCAATCATGTTTTCAGAGCTATTTCGATGGCAGCGCTCATGATAGCACTACCCTTCTCGGAGTTGGCTGGTACTGCGATCTGCTTAGCGGGCTCTCTGTTCTATCGACTAACGGTGGAAACAAATTGCGCCTATAAATTTGCCTTGCCAGCCTGGGCGGGCTCCATTGCACTGCTCATCGCCAAGGGTCCCATGATGACTTCTCTCTCTTTCCTTCCTCTGGCTGCCTGGACGGCTTATGTCGTTCTTACGGTAAGCTACGACGTCGATCATCGTTGACCTTGACATCCACCCACTTTATGGGTTATATTACCCATAAAAGGGGTAGGTCATGCTAAACTATCTATTTGCTAATAAGAATGTTGAGAAAGTCCTTATCTATCTTGTTTTACATCAAAAGGCCTATGCCTCTGAACTGAGTCAATTTTTTTGTTCAGCTATTCACCCTATCCAGAAAACTCTACAAAAATTGGAAAGCGGTGGGCTTCTCGTAAGTTTTTTAGAAGGAAAAACCAGGGTGTTTACTTGGAATCCTCGGTATCCTTTTCTTCCTGAAATACAGGCTCTTGCAAAAAAGGCATATGATTTTTTACCCTCTGACATTCAAGAAACTACTTACAAATCCACAAAAAGAAAACGTCCTCGTAAAACTGGAAAACCGCTTTGAATTTTAAGAAAATAGACATAAAAGACTTAGCCTGTTACATCTATGCAACACTCAAAACAGCCGGAATCGATGCGGTTCTCGTTGGTGGTGCTTGTGTTTCAATTTACAGTCAAAATCGATATCAATCCCTCGACTTGGATTTTGTGACTTATGAAGAAATGCGTCCTATTGAAACTGTGTTAAAACCTCTAGGATTTCAAAGAAGGGGGCGCTGTTTCTCTCATGAGGAATGTCCTTACTTACTCGATTTTGTAAACCCTCCGATTTCAGTAGGAGGTGAATCGATCAAGGATTTCAAAACTTTGAAAACTTCTTACGGCTCACTGCAGCTGTTAACACCTACCGATTCTGTCAAAGATCGTCTCGCTGCTTTCTTTCACTGGAATGATCGCCAAGCTTTTGAACAAGCCCTACTAGTGGCAAAAGATCACAAGATCAAAGTGAACAATCTAAAGCGATGGGCTAGAGAAGAAGGGCATTCTGACCGATTAAACCAGTTTTTGAAGAGTCTCAACTCCCCTGCATAAAAAAAACAGGATAACCTTGCGCATCCTCTTCTTCTTACACCCATCTATCCCGTAAATCTTAGCTAATACAGGGAAAGCTGTGTGATTCCATACATCCCGAAAACATACTATTTTCGGGATATTTTATTCCCTATAATAAATATATCTTTAATAAATAAGTGCTACAATCATATTTACCAACAACCACAATAAAAGGTAATAAAATGTACATTTCTAACCAACCAAGTTTTGTAGATACTTCAGTTCACAGCGATACAACACCTATTCAAGCAACTCCTCCCGCACAGTACAAGTTCATGTATGACCAGCTAAATAATTTTAATACTGTGACATCAGCGGATATGCTCAAGATATATCAGGACACACTAGACAGTGGAAAGACATCGCTTACCGACGCCCAGATAGACCAACTGGGAGGTGATTACTTGGAAATGAAACTAGTTATGGAAGAACTTGACGGTGAACCTTCTCCTGATACAGCGCTTAGTCAAAAGATCCATACTGATATGTACAATTTTTGGAATGGCCCTTTTAATGATGCTTGGCACAATACAGATCCGAAGGTGCGAGTGCAAGCCATGAAAGATGCTATAGCTGACCTTAAGAACATTCAGCAAGAAGACACAGTGCTGATGAATAAAATGCTTCAGCCTTCTCATGCGTAATTCTCTTTAGACAGAAGCTTCAAGAAGCTTCTGTCTTTTTTTTGAAAAGCTTCAAAGTCCTGAGAGTTTTTGTATTTTGCTTTTCTTCTGCAGACTGTAGGAAGGCGTATCTAATGTGCCGTCGATCGACAGCAGGAAGTTTTCTGTGAACTTAAAGAGCACGTATTGCTTCATCTTGACGAGGATGTTGACGTTGCCGTCAAGATCCACTGAGGGCGACTCCCCCTCTTTCACCAAAAAGAATTTCGAGCGTTTGCCTTCACTGTAGGCGTCATGCAACTCATCGAGGAAGAATTTTCCCTCTTTCAACTCAAAGCTAAGGTTTCCCTTCACGGGGATCAGCAGTTCAAGGTCGAGGCCGAAGATGCGGCCAAGCACATCTGCCGGTATGTCAAAGACGGTATGTTCTCGCTTAAACGAGTTGATGAAGGAGAGATCTCCTTTTGCCGTGTAGGTCATGCTCTCTTCTAGCTCGCCTTGAAAATCGAGGAGTTTAAGCTCGCGCACAACAAGAGGTCCTACAGGACCAACATCGCGTCCGACCGTCTGCAGTAAGCTCGGTCTGAATTCTTGTAATTTGAAGACCGGCATGGAGATTTTCCATGGGTCTTCCTCGCTCTGACTCATAACCAGTTCGTTGATCTTCATGATTCCCGCAGAATCACTACCTTTGACCTCGAAGAGGCGCACAAGGGATGGGCCTGCTTCAATCTGTGAGAGAAAGGAGCGGATCTGCCAGCCAAAGAGTTCGCAATTCTTGCCGCTCAATAGGCCTTTGAAAACGGGATTGCTCCAATTGGAGTCATAGAAAAAACGTCCTTTTAGCTCGTAGCCTTTGCCCATTTTCAGCTCGGAAAATACACTTCCAATTCTTGGTGTGAGCAGTTGGGAGAGTGAGCCGAAATCGATCTTTGCTGTGCCGATGAGTCCCGATCCATCTGTGCGTACTTCTTCGTGGAACGCTGCATCGATTCCTCCAAAGGAGCCTTCGATCGAATGCAGAAGGAAGCCTTTTTCCGGATGTAGCTCGCATTGCAGTGTCATCGGCCTTTCACTTTCGCTCAGAGCGGTCTCTTCATCCTCGAGGATCAAGGTTCCTGTAAGGCGGTCGAGATCAACGCGGGCTCCCACTTTGAGGCTATGGCCTTGATGGAGAGTCAGAAAATCGATGCTCGCTTCATCGCCGCTATATTGAAGATCAACATTCTGTAGGTGTCGTACATCGCCCAAAAAGGGTATGAATCCCTCTTTCATAAAGCATGTTATGTTGGTGAGGTCGTCGGAAAATGAGAGTTCTGTCGAGCATTCGAGGTCATGCTTGGGATCGAGCGATTCTAAAAAGCGTGCAACGGGATGGTTCTCTTCGAATTTCTTGAGGAGAAGCGAGAAGGAGTCGGTTGGGAGTCGCAGATGAGAGTGATGTAAAAACCAGCGGCTCTTTAGAAAATCGTACTGCATCAATCCAATGCGTCCATAGAGCCAGGAGGTGTCGCAATCCGGCTTTTGCACCTGTAGATCTAGTCCGCGAATCAAGAGTCCTTGCCGTTTTGAAAAATGTAGCTGGAGCGGTCCTGAATTTTCAATATTGAGCTCTCCGCATTTCAGCGGTGTGGGGCGAAGATCAAGATCTGCATCGAACACAAGCTCGTCCTTCCACACCATGCTCATGTTGCCGTCTCCTTCTATTTTACCTTCGAAAGAGGCGATCTCCTCGAGATCCGCTTTTTGTAAATCGACAAGCAGTGATTCTACAACCAAATCACATTGTAGAGAGGGGCCAATGGCTCCGGAAACAGTTGCTGTGACGCCATTTTTATAGCGCACTTCTCCGCGATCAACTTTCCAGTGATCCTCTTCTCTAAATAGACTAGCCCATCCTGCATAGTCGCCAATTTGCAAGGATTCGACTTTCCATTTCTCCTTGTTTTGCAAGAGAACAAAATGAAAGGGTACGCTCTGTCCGTTCCAAAGAAGGTCTTCTCCCTGTACGCGTACTAATGAGGGCGCTTTGGAACGCAGATCAATCTCTATAGAGCTCGAACCTTCTAGGATAAGATCTCTGAGTGTCAAAAACTTCGCATCGATTTTCTCCAGGCTGCTTTGGGCGGAGCTAAGTGTGTTACAAGAAAGCTTTGCTGTGAGTTTCAAAACGTCGAGCGCGTAGTTGGAGGCTCTGCACTCTTGAACATGAAGGGGTGATCCCAGGACATGGCTTTTCATCGAATCGATCGCAAAATTGATTC
>JAJFMM010000040.1 GCA_021772165.1 Chlamydiota bacterium
AGGACGCAACGACCCTGGCAATGGGATTTATGGAACTCAATGATCACGGGATCTTATGTAAAGGACTGCGCGAGCAACTTCTTCGCTACCCCGAGCTCTCTCTGTCGATCGCTCAGGGACTCATCATCTTACACAGCAAAAAACTTCTCTCAGACGTCAATAGGAGAGCTCTGGATCAATACCCCGAGCAGGCCCAAGATCTTGCTCATGGATTTGTTCTCTTGGATGAACAAGATCTCTTGGAAGAGTACAGAGATGCTCTTCTTTTCTGCCCATGGTTTGCTCAAAGTCTCGCTCAAGCCATTAAAATATTAGATGCCCTTGACAACTTGACACCGGCAACGATCCATCAGCTGCATATGGACCCAGCAGACGCGGTAGCTATTGCTCATCGTATCGTCCACGAAGTTCTTGAGCCTCTTGAGCTTCCTGACCCTAGAGAAGATGTTCACAAGCACGATGAAAAAGTAAGAGATGCCATTCTAGAACTCCTGAACCAGCAAGGAGCTCTCGATCAACCTCTGATCGAGGAAGCCGTCATAGCCTTTATAGAGTACATCCTCCAACAATCCGAGGATCCGCAGATCCAATCCACTGCTTTCTATCTCTTATATGGCCCCTCTAAAGCTGACGAGGATCTATTTCCTCCTTTCCTAAAGCCTCAAGAAAGCTGGAGTCTCGCTGGTCTCGAATTGACGGGAGAGGCGGTTATAGCTCACCTCTGGGTCTACCTAGAGAATCTGAAGGATCCTCAAGAGTGTGAAAATGCAAAGCAATCAATGCTCTCCTGTTTTACCGATTCGATCGATGATTTCAACCACAGGGTCTGCAATCAAGGCAAAACCGTCAATTTAGTCAGGGGCGCCTTGCAAGGCTATCTCCCGGGATTTCTCATCGATCAAGAGATCGACGGGCCCATCTCCACCGATCAAGCGATTGCTCTGTTCTTCAAGGTTGAAGCACACCAACAAATAGAAACGATCTCATCTCTCACAAGCGCAGCAATCTGCTGGCTCGCCGAAAATCCCAATGTGGAAGATGAAGAGGAGTTCTACAAAGCACTGCAACAAGTCGCCTATCTAGGGCAGTTTGAAGAAGAATCCTAGACTCAGCTCATGCTCGAGCAACCAAGGTTCCCGTCTTTAAGAGATCTTTAATTTAAGTTTTGTTTCTATATTGAATTAAAGCGTTTGTTTTGTTATAATTTACTTTTTTAAATGGCATATAACATGACTCCGTTAGAAACCTTTTTATTTGAATCCATTACTGGCGCACCCGGAGAAGGTTCTCCTACCTCCGACTGCGAAAATAGAACAAGAGCGGCAGTAGAGCGTATTTTTCAAAACCCGGAGCTAACAGAAAGGGTCGCTGAGGGATACCAAGCATTAAGAGAAGGCAGAGTCCTGACACTGAGTAACCAAGACTTCGTACGGAATGCCTTTCTTCAATATCCGGAGTATGCTGATCAGCTAGCTTTTGCATTCGATACTTTAAAAGAGGCAAACCTCCTGTCACAGGGTAACAAAGGTGTCCTCATGCAACATCCGGAGCATGCCTATACTATGGCCTTGGGATTTGCGCTCTTACATCGAGCCGGTATCCTAACACCTGATTACCATGAAGCGCTATGTCTGTACCCTGAGAATGCCTATGCTCTCTCCCATGGAATTGTACTATTAAGGAATGCTCGAGTTCTGAGCCCGGCTAGCCGAAGACCTCTCCTAGATATTCTACTTCAAAGTCCTGAGAACGCTCAGGTTCTAGCCAAAGGAATCAAAATCTTGTGGGAAGTTGGCCTGCTGGATAAGGAAAACCTGAAAAGACTTCTTATCTTTCCGGAGCATGCTGCTGAGATCGCCGAGGGACTTGGGATCTTACATCTCAGTCGCATCTCTAGAGAAGAAAACCTAATCATGCTTGTTCAATGCCCGGAATACGCCAAAAAGCTCGCCGAGGCTCTTGCAATGTTAGATCACGACGAGAATCTGACAGAAGATAACCGAAACACTCTTCGTCAATGCCCAATACATGCACGTAGACTCGCTGATGGATTGGGAGTCTTAAAAAGCGTTAACAGATTGACAGAGGAAAACCGAAGCCTCTTATTGCAACACTCTGAGCATGCCCATACTTTCGCTGATGGGTTTCGGATCTTAGAGGAAGGGGAAATTTTGACAGAAGAAAACCTAATCACTCTTCTGCAATACCCGGAGCATGCCTGTAGCCTGGCTGATGGATTTGCGATCTTAGATGACGATGATCTCTTAACAGAAGAAAATCGAAGCATCCTAGTGCAACATCCTGAGTATTCCAGTGAGCTCGCCGGAGCATTCGTCTGTTTAGAATGCTGTGATATCTTGACAGAAGAACACAAAACCATCCTCTTGCAATACCCGGCATACGCAGAAAACCTGGCTGAAGGATTTGGAACCCTAGAAAACTATGGCATCTTGACAGGGGAAAACAGGGGCGCTCTTCTACAACATCCTGCACACGCTCAAGATCTCGCCGAAGGCCTTAGAGTCTTACATGGCGCTAACATGTTGACAGAGGAAAATTTCTTCGCCCTTTTACTACAACCGGAGCAGGCCATCGGTGTGGCAAATGAGATTACAAGAGATTTCATAGAGAATAATTTTACTGATCTATACGTAACAGGGGAAGATTCTCATAGCCGAGATGGAAAAGTAAGAGATGCGATTAGAACACTTCAAAACGCTCAAGGAGCTATTGAGCCATCGACTCAAGAAGACGCAATCCACGAGTTCCATCACTTCCTTCTCCAACAAGAGAATAGTTCGACAAAATCAGACGCCTTCCATGCTCTCAGAGGAGCTCCTAGACCCGATGAAGACTTTCCCCCTCTGATCGATTCTCAAAATCCCTGGGCCATCGCCGGATTGGAGATAACAGGAGAAGAGATTCTAGCCCGCCTCTGGATCTTTACCACTCATCTAGAGAACGCCCAGGACAGGGAAAATGCGCAGCTCTCCATGATCCACTCATTGGCTGATTCTATCGAAGAGGGCCTTAGAGTCTGCAATCCGGGTAAAACCGCACGACTCGTTACAGGTGTGCTTCAGGGAAATGTCCCTGGGTTGAGCCTCGATGAAGTGGAAAATCCAAAGGAAATTGATCCAGCGACAGCGATCGGAATCTTCTTTCTTCACCCGGAACATCAGCAGATCGACAATAGAGCCACTCTCCTCTCTAGAGGAATACACTGGTTATCAGAAAACCCTCTTGTAACCGATCGGGATGGTTTCCTCGCTCATTTAAGAGAATACGCCGACCAACAACAATTAACTGAGCAAATATTATGATTCCTATCGATAATTCAAGTAAACGCAAAGCGGACTTTTCCATTGAGCAACAGCCCGCAAAACATCCCCGCAGCAATTCGTCTGTCGATGATAGAATAGAAGCTATTGCATGCGAAGCACTGGAAGCGCTGCTTTCTCAAGAACCGGAGAATTCCCCATCGTTAGATAGAGGCACCGAGATCTTAAAAGCAAATAACATGCTGACGGAAACCTATCACAACATCCTTCGCATATTTCCAGATCACGCAGAAATGCTCGCTCATGGATTTTTGGCCTTACAGGAACAAAATATCCTGAGAGATGAAAATATCAATGTTCTGCTTCAACATCCGGAACATATCCACAACCTAACACTAGGACTCAGAACCTTAAATACCACAGGCATTCTCACAGGGGAAAATCGAGAACTGCTTCTTCAGCATCCAGAGCACGCTCAAATTCTAGCCGAGGGGCTTAAGACCCTATTCGGAGATGACATCTTAACAACCGAAAACAGAAACGCCCTGCTTCAGTATCCGGAGTATTCTCAATACCTCGCTGAAGCGCTTACGATCTTAGAGGAC
>JAJFMM010000005.1 GCA_021772165.1 Chlamydiota bacterium
CTCTTGATATTTAAAAACAAAACCATTCTACTACCTTAATAAAACATAGTTAATAAATCGAGACTCTACGAAAAAGATTGTTCGGCAGTCTCAGAAATAGGCACACCGTATTAAAACGAAAATAAAAGGTAATTATGAAAGAAGTAAAAACACTAGAAGATATGTTCCAATATCAATGCTCAATTTCCGAAACGCTTTGTGATTTTCGCATTGCCTCGAGAAAGTATGCAAAAGAGTGCACCACGATCGCAGAGCTAGGCGCCTACCACATGGGCTCAGGCTTTGCCCTTCTGCAAGGACTCTCTGAGAATCCCTCACAAATTCGCTCCCTGCACTGCACAGATACTGAGAATCCCCCGGAACTCATGCTCCAACTGGCCAAGAAATGGGCCGTAGAAAAGGGCATCTCGTTTCAATTTCAGCTCGCGAACGATCTAGATATCGATTTAGAGCCTGTCGACATGCTACACATCGATACCTTCCATGCCTATCGACACCTAACCACGGAACTCGAAAAGTTTTCTCCCATCGCAAAGAAATACATTCTGATGCATGACACCAGTGGCAACTTTGGACAAAATGATCAGCCCGGCGGCTGGGAAAATGAAGCAAAGTATCCAGCTCATATCAGCAGATTCAAAAGAGGCTTATGGACAGCTGTAGAGGATTTCCTCCAAGGAAACCACGAATGGGAACTCCATGAAAGAAATCAGCAAGGAGATGGTTACACCGTCTTGAAAAGAAGATCTCCACTTCAGTAGGGAAATTCTTTCCACGTTTTCCAGATTCTGTTAAGCTTTTTGGGTTAGAGGAGTCTTATTCCTATTCTAAGACTTCTCTTCTCACCCAAGGATTTTGTGAATGGATAAACGTACATTTCTTTTCGTCATCTGCACAACGCTAGCCTTCTTCGGCATTCAGCAGTGGTTTGGAACCCAAAATATCGAAGAGAAGAGAGCCTGGGAAATGGCTCAAAATGAGAAGATCTCGACTGAAAAAGCCGAGATGGAAGCGCAGGCAGCCAAAAGGCGCGCCTCACTCTCAGAACTTCCCCTCGTACCCTTCTTCGCCGAAGAAAAGAGCGAAGAAAAAATTGCCTATGCAGCCCTCTCACAAAACAGCATCGTTGCACTATCCTGGACCGATCGCCTCCCCGCAACAGTCTTTGTCCCCGACTTAGGAACGCTCGATCTCGCCACAAAATCACACAGACTCGGCGAGCCCGTTATCTATGCGATAGGAACTCCTAAGAAGCTACAAGCCCCAACACTCTCCTTTGAAGCCCCTTCTGATCTGCAATTACTGACCTGCTCACTCGATCCCCGTGTTGTCGTCGGCCAGCAGAGAGGAAACGATTTTACCCTCCCCTACGAACCTCTAGAAGAAAATGCTATCGCCTTTCTAAAAAGTGGCAATGGCTATGCCCCGGTCGGAATCTTCGATGCCTCCAATAAAAAGATCCGCCTTTTCTGCGATTTTGACCGCCTCGAGCTCCTTGTGCAGCAATCGAGAAGCGCACCCCCATCGCAAACTAGAAGCAATGACCAGCTCTACGTCCTGGAAAACGACTACCAGCAGCTTGTCTTCACCACTCGCGGAGGCGCAATTGCTGAGATCAATCTCCCACACCACTCCGCAAAGAACCAGAAAAGCCTCGTCAAAACGATTGGACCTGACCGCCAGATCCAAGAGCAGAGCCCCGCAAATGCTCGCTTCCCCCTCTATCCCGCCACATTCATCGATGAAAGTGGTCAGCAGGTAGAGAGAGAGAGCTCCGAAGGTGGCTACTACCCACTGATCCGAAGAGAGCAGCTAACCCAAGACGGATCTGTACGCTTTGCGATCGATCCACAATACTATGCTATGAATCTCATGTCGGAAGATTCCGATCTCTCCCAGCTGCAATACAGAGTCACGCGCTTTGAGAAAAACATGATTCAGTTCGAAGCCTCGCAGCCTCAGCGCAGCATCGTCAAAACCTTCACCATCCCAGAAGAGAATAACGGCCCCTACTGCTTTGAGATGGAGATCCGCATCGATGGCGACGCCCGTGGCGTCTGGGTTACCTCCGGAGTTCCGGAAGTTGAACTGCTCAGCGGCTCGTTCACACCTCTGATTCGCTACCAGACGACTCGAGGAAAAACCAGCGAAGTGGAAACGATCGATCTAAGCGACAAACATCCCGTTTCCTCACTCACCTCTTTCAGCCCCAACTGGATCAGTAATTCCAACGGCTTTTTAGGTTTAATCCTCGATCCACTAGGAAAGATCGGAGATGGCTACCGTGCGACAAAGATCCCCGGAAAAGAGATCCCCACTCGGCTGAGCCTCATCGATGAGAGACACAATCTCTACCCGATCGATAACTACCCAGGATATTCGACCTTCCTACCGATGAAAAGCGGCGACAGCCCGACATTCAGAATTTTCGCAGGTCCTTTTGACGAATCACTCCTCAAAGACCTCGATGATCACTATGATGAGCCCCTCACCGGATACAATCCCGACTACGTCAGTGCGCAGAGCATCCAAGGCTGGTTCTCCTTCATCTCGCAACCCTTTGCGAAATTCCTCTACATGCTCCTCCAGCTCTTCTACGCAGCGACGCGCTCCTGGGGCTTTTCAATCATTCTCCTGACCATCGCGCTCAAGGTGATGCTGTACCCGCTCAACAACTGGTCGATCCGCTCGACAGTGAAAATGCAGGCGGTCAATCCACGAGTCAAAGCGATTCAAGAGCGCTACAAAAAAGATCCTAAGAAAGGCCAGATGGAAGTGATGAACCTCTATCGCTCTGAGGGCATCAACCCCTTCAGCGGCTGCTTCCCGATGCTCCTACAAATGCCATTCCTCATCGGAATGTTCTACCTTCTTAAATCGACCTTCCCCTTGAGAGGTGCGGTCTTCATTCCAGGTTGGATCAACAACCTCGCAGCACCTGACGTCGTCTTCAGCTGGAGTACCCCGATCCTCTTGATCGGAACGCAATTCCATCTTCTTCCGATTATTCTCGGATTGACGATGTTCTTGCAGCAGAAGATGACCACGAATGTTCCGAAAGACACAACAAATCTAACGGATTCGCAAAAGCAGCAGAAAATGATGGGTTACATGATGTCGATCATCTTTACCGTCATGTTCTACAGCTTCCCATCAGGATTGAACATCTACTTCATCTCATCCACACTTTTGGGAATCCTGCAACAGTGGTATCTGGCTAAGAAAATGAAATCAGAGCCGCAAAAACCGGTCATTTTGACAAAGAAAAAATGAAGGCCTGGGAGAATCTACTCGCATCGCTAGAATGGACACTGGGATCTGATGCCATTGAATCATGGCTCAGACCCATTAAGATCGTTCGATTTGATGCAGCTAATCTCTACTTAAGAGCCACGCCTTTTCAAAAGACGTGGTTTGATGAGCACGTGCGACCGCTCAACCCCTCGCTTCTCAACAATAACGAGCGACCCATCCGCATCCACTGGGAAACGGACAATCCTGCTCTCACGAAACAGAAAACCGAAGCACCTTCCTACCAGATTCGACCCGACCATTTAGAGAGCGAGTACAGCCTCGATACCTACCTACCGCTTTCAATGAATGAGATGGGCCTAAATATGGCCCAAGAACTGTGCAAGGGCGAGCCATCCTCCTTCAACCCTGTTTTCTACTTCGGCCCAACAGGATCTGGAAAAACGCATCTACTGATGGCCATTGCACAAGCCCTGCAGAAAAAAAACCAGAGCGTCTTCTACGTCAAAGCGCAAACCTTCATGGAACATGTCGTCAATGCGATCCGACTAGGACTTATGAAAGAGTTTCGAAAAACCTATCGAGACATCGATGCTCTGATCGTCGATGACGTCCATCAGTTGGCTCGAAAAAATGCCACGCAAGAAGAGTTTTTCCACACCTTCAACACACTACATACTTTGGGCAAACAGATCATCCTCAGCGCAGAGTGCTCGCCGGCTTTTCTACAAGAGATAGAACCGAGATTGATCAGCCGCTTTGAATGGGGCATAGCCATTGGCCTCTCCGCCCCCGATGCGACAAAAAGAGTCAGCATCCTCAAACAGAAAGCGCAGCAGCTGGATCTAGAGCTACCCTCTGAGCTCTATCCATACCTGGTAGAGAACTTTCCCAGCTCTCCGAAAGCAGCGATCCAGGCGATCCATTCACTGGCGCTGCGCACGACAAAAGTGCGTGACCAGCACCATGCCGACCAGCTCCTCACAGATCTTTTAAAGAAAGAGAGCGCCGACGCCCTGACATCAGAAAAAATCATCAAACAGATAGCGACCTATTTTGGAATACGAGCAGAGGATTTAACGGGGAAATCACAAATGCGCGAATTTGCGCAGCCGAGACAGATCGCGATGTATTTCTGTAGAAAACTTCTACGGATCCCCTTTCAAGGCATCGGACGCCTCTTTGGACGAGATCATTCAACAGTGATGTCTAGTATTAAGCAGGTAGATAAGGCAGTGGAAGCAAAAGAACCTCCGTATGCTCAGAGCATCGAAGCGATCTCTAGGAAATTTCTAATGCGACTTCCAAAATAGAAATAACATCCATTTTTTATCCTGCCGACGCGTAGCGTCGATCCTGCCCGCGTAGCGGATCTTGTATCGGCGGAGCCGATCCTGTTTTTGACTGGGAATAAAAAGCGTGTTTATTTTGACTGGGAACAAAGAGCGTGTTTACCGAACAGAGAAGAACAAGATCGGCTCCGCCGATACAGGATCGCCTGCGGCGGCAGGATCGCTGCTAACGCAGCGGCAGGATAGAATGCCGAGTGCTCTGAGGCACTCGGCAATCAAACTTAGGAAACACTGGACAATTCATGTTTTCAATCTCGAGGATCAAATCTGCTGCGGTCGAGCTTTCAGAAGTAGTTAACCGGAAAAAGGTTACCTACTGCCTCCAAACTCGATCTCGCTACGATTTGATCTCCCGATCTCAAAAACAGCAATTACCCAGCGTCTCCTTAGATCTTCAGGAATCTTTCGCCTGGCTTTGAGCCGCCCATTTGGGGCTGAGGTGGCATTCCTTGCTGTGGCATCGGGAACTGGAACGGTCCAGGCTCTTCGCCATTGCAAACTTTACCAACCATCTCTCTCCACTTCTCAACTGTCTCAACAAAGAGGGGAGCAAAACGACGAAGTGCATTTGCATCAACACCAAGTCCCATATCTAATACGCAATGCATCAAGATCAGCTCTTCTTTTGGAGCGACACCGATACCACCGCCGGCCATCTGACCGCCGA
>JAJFMM010000041.1 GCA_021772165.1 Chlamydiota bacterium
ACACCCAATCCGCCCCATCAGTAACCTTCCGTTATTATCGTGATCTCGTGCAGCTTTGGCAATACATATTCGACAGCGTGTAGATATGGAAGTTTGGGTGACATTAAAGCGTAAAATCCGTTTTCAGAATCGCGCCGCCTACGACAGCAAAGGGGCTCGCAAGCTAAACGCTCTTGTTCATGACGGCAGCAGCTCCGCTGGAAGGCCTGCATGAAATTATCCAATCGACTCGCTGCCTGAGCCATTGCGTTGTTCGGCACGATACACTCCGGCTTGAGCTCGTGATACCGCCTCGTAAAACAGCCATCCATGGCTAAACTGCCAAAGACCTCCTGATGCCAAGTCAACGACGTAAAAGATTGATACAAAACAACTTACAGCAACAAGGGCAATCCGGGACAGTCGAACTAGAAACGGAGTCCTACAGGAGGACGCCTAGCATCCGTCCAGTACACAAGTGATTGACAATATCTGTGGGGCTTGCCACAATAACCGAACGGCCTACCGCAATACGATAATAGCAGTAACGGTCGTGGGCGGGTCAATGGTGGTCCGGAGCGAGTTAAGATCTCTCCCCCTGTGTGAATGGATCTACGATGTGTAGCGTGTTTCCATCTCTGTTCGAAGGATTGCCTGTCGTGCGGCGTTGCGCAATTCGGCTCAAAAGCCCTTTCCCACATACTTGTTGCTTCTTATTACGTGCAATCGTCCTTTGCACGCTGTTTGCACTGCAGTTGTTGCCACTCTCTGCGATCGCTGACAGTTTTGACGCCATTAGCGTCAAGACTCATCTGTCAGGTGTAGTCTCGCGCTATCACAAGCTTCCCCTGGTGGTCACTTCTGAATGGACTTCGTTCGAGAGCCGGGCCGAAGCACCGACGGCTTGGCGTCGAGAAAGCTACGCCTGCGATTCCAGCGGCCGCAAGCGAGTAATGTTCGAGTCCGGTACTTTTGCTCACGATGGCACACGGGTCAGCAATCCGGGGCTGATTCGTCGCATGTGGTATAACGGTGTTGATACTGTCACTTCTCATTACCAAAGCGAGATACTGTGCGACACACTCCATAAAGGCATTTATCCGCCTCCTCATGGAGTAACAACGTCATGGAAGCCCCTGACTTTCATGCGACTCGCACTGCTGGAAATCATCAAGAGTTCACTTAGCGATCAGTGGAGTGTATCTGTAGTAGAAAAAGATGGAGAACTTCACCTGCTAGCTCAAGCTTCGAATCACCCGAACGGGATGACTTACTCCGCCCAAATTCGCCCTGACCGTGACTGGGCCGTCACTGCTTTGCGGGCAAGCAGAAACGACAAGACTCTGTTTGAGAGGTTGACTTCATATGTGCAATACGGCAGCGGAGTCTGGGTGCCGGATTCTTCTCGTTGGCACAATACGCGTTCTGCACGGCGTTTTGAGTTGAGCTCACTGGTCTTGGATAAGGCTGAATTGCCTGACCTTTCCGAGTTTCGCCTGGAACCGCATGTGCTATTGGCTGATTTTCGCCCTGGCTCTAAAGGCCAGTTTGTCATTGGGGCAACTGGGAGTATAAACGATAGACGTCCCATTGAAGACCCGACACACCTCAAGAGTATCATCCCAGACAGTGACTCCCGTCGGTGGTTTTTTGTGTGCGCTAACTGTGCCCTAATCTTGTGTTTGATAGTATTGGTAGCGCGAAAACGGTTTGGTATTAGTTCATAACACTCTCAGCGTTTTGAAAAAGAAGGGAAGAATTGATGACTGCTAGAATAAGTTGCTGCTTGTGTGCGATGGCCTTGTTGGCCGGTCAACTTTTTGGAGGTTCTTTCTACTCGTCGCCGGGAACACTAGTCGGAGAGGCGGAGGCTAGTGAGGTGTACGGGGCTGGCGCATGTCCTGTACAAACTGGCGTATGGTTAATTTGTCACATCTGCTGCTGGGGGGATATTAGACGGGAGACTAATTGTTACGTTTCGTTAGGAACTGCCCAAGGCGCTTTCGGAACTCCGTGTTCAATCCATCCTCTCTGTGAGGGCATATATGGACTTCCAGTTGGATGCAATGCGCCCTAAGCTGCGGTCCAGGATCTTCATTTGTCTCTTTGGGGTGGACCCCAAGGAGGCTGTGGGGATGCTGGAAAGCGACGTGTATTTATATGCATGGATGGAAGGGACGATCGCTCGACAACGTACTTGTTGAGCGACTGTGGAGGACGGTCAAGTACGAAGAAGTTTAACTGCACGAATACGCCGACGGCTGGGGGGCGGAACGACGGTTGAAGTGGTGCTTTCGTTTCTATTGTGACCGTCGTCGACATAGCTCGCTCAACAGACGAACGCCAAAGGAAGTTTATCGCGATCGCGGCTAAGGCCGGATCGCGGCAATCAGCGACGAAACTAATCAAGTTTTCACGCGAAAAAAAACGAGTGCGAACACGTACCCTTGATAATTGAGCTAGCGGATGCGGCCGCGCAAGACCCTTGGGGGTCTTGTGGGCCGCTACCCCACCTTAAACAACCCTGTTTGCTGTCAAACAAATGAGGTCCACCTCACTTCCCACAGAATGTCGCGTGAGACTCTGACTTAGTTATGCTACACACTCCAACGTTGTTGATTGCCCTTCCTTGGTTCTTGGGTATTGGCTTAGTTTCGCAGCAGGCTGAGGATGAGATAGTCGACTGGTATCCGCAGCCATCCGAGTGGCAAGATGAGTCATTGTGTGGAGTGCATTCCCTTTATGTCCTTCTACAACTAAAGGGCTGCCAGACATCGTACGAACATTTGCGAAAAAGTTTTGACGTCCATCCAGATCAGGGGGTGTCTCTAGCAAGCTTGCAGAAGCAGGCAACCGTTAATGGTTTGCCGTGTAAGGTTGTGAAGTCATCGCCTAAGGCTTTTGAACATCTGGAACGCCCTTTCATTGCACACCTGCAGCTTGAAAGTGGCACGGGCCACTACGTGGTGGTCGTCAATGCCAACGACAATGCCGTGCAAATCCTGGATGGGGGGTCGCAATTTCGTCAGACAGCGCTATTCCAATTCGAGAGACTTTGGACAGGCTACTGTCTTTTGCCTACGCCGAGTTGGGACAGGTTGCAATGGAACTGGACGGTCTTCATAGGCATAGGAGTAGGAGTAGTGATTTTCACCTTAGTTATGGCGATTAAGCCTCGGCTTGC
>JAJFMM010000042.1 GCA_021772165.1 Chlamydiota bacterium
AGAATGTGAGCAGAAGTGTACGAATGTGAGAACCGTCCACGTCCGCATCCGTCATGATGATGATTTTGTGATAGCGCAGCTTCTCGAGATTGAAGTTTTCCACGCCAATGCCGCAACCAAGGGCTGCGACAATTGCTCCAACTTCTGTATTCTGTAGAACTTTCTGCAAGCGAGCTTTTTCGACGTTGATGATCTTACCGCGGATCGGCAGGATCGCCTGGAATCTACGGTCGCGTCCTGACTTGGCAGAACCACCCGCCGAATCTCCCTCAACGATGTAAATTTCGCAGAGTGAAGGATCTCTCTCTTGGCAATCCGTGAGCTTACCTGGCAGCCTGGCTGAATCGAGCGCTGTTTTACGCAGCGTGAGCTCACGCGCTTTCTTGGCAGCTTCTCTAGCTTGTGCTGCAATGATCGCCTTTTCAGAGATGATCTTGGCAATGGCTGGATTCTCGCCGAGAAAGGTCGTTAACTCTTCGCCTGTGATCGTCTGAGCGATCGATCCGACTTCGCTGTTTCCGAGCCTTTGCTTGGTCTGGCCTTCGAATTGTGGATTGGGCACCTTTACGGAGATCACCGCAGTGAGGCCTTCTCGCATGTCTTCGCCGGTAACAGAAACCTTGCCCGATCTAGCCTGCGGTTGATTCTTGATGTAAGTGTTGAGAACGCGTGTCAGTGCGGTTGAAAATCCGGTGACCTGCGTACCACCTTGGCGCGTCGAGATGTTGTTCACATAAGAGTAAACCGATTCCGTGTAGGTCTCGTTCCACTGAAGGGCCGCTTCAAATTCAACCGGACCGTCAACACCCTCTTTGATCGCGTGAACATAGATCGGTTTTGGAAAGAGGGGATTTTTCCCTTCGTTGAGATAGGAGACGAAAGAAGCAAGTCCACCTTCATAATTGAAGCGTACCGGCTCTCTCGTTGGATCTGTCTCATCTTGGAATAAGATCGTGATGCCGCGATTGAGGAATGCGAGCTCTCTTAGACGCTTGAGGAGAATATCGTGATCGTAGGTCGTGGTAGTGAAGATCGAATCATCGGGCCAGAAAACGACTTTTGTTCCGCGTTTTTTGGTTTTTCCTATCTCGGACAATGGCTTTGTAGGCTTGCCTTTCTCAAACTCCATCTCATAGATCGAACCGCTACGAGAAATGGTGGCAATGAGCCTTTTTGACAAAGCGTTTACGCAAGAAACACCGACGCCGTGCAAGCCGCCGGAAACCTTGTAGGAGTCCTTATCAAACTTACCGCCTGCGTGAAGAACCGTCATGACGACTTCGAGAGCTGTAACTTCTCTTCCCGCCTTCACCGATTCTTTTTCATGCTTGGCGATCGGAATTCCACGACCATCATCTTCAACCGAAACGCTTCCATCTTTTTGGAGCGTTACAATGATCTGCGTGCAATGGCCTGCCATCGCTTCATCGATCGAATTGTCGACTACTTCGTAGACCAGTTGATGCAATCCAGCGACGTTCGTATCGCCGATGTACATACCGGGGCGCTCTCGCACCGCCTGGAGGCCCTCGAGTACTGTAATCGAACCCGCGCCGTAATCATTTTCGTCTGTCATCGTCGTCATATCCTGCTTCATCCTATGCGAAAATTGATGTTCCGCACCTGGTTTTTAGGAAACTGTTGCTGCAACATGTCTAGTAATCTCGGTTTTTCGTGTTGGCAAAGCGAGCTATAAAGAGAGGAGCTTCGCACAATCACCGTCAGAACACCGTTTTCAAAAGAGACCGCTCTTGCCATTTCTGCCATTTTTAGACCGATGATTTTCGGCCAAGCTTCAACGACTTTAGACGGTCTTGAATCGCTTCTATTCTGAATGCGATTGAGAGCCTCGGGAAGCATATCCTGAATCGTCTTTACAGGAGATGAAATTCCGTCATAATTTTTTGGTGTTCGCCGCATGATAAACCGATTACAGACTATAGTCTACGCCTGTCAAAAGATCAAGTCTGTACATTCCGGATCCTAGGGAGACACTAAAAATTCTCCCAACGAACTACAAATAACCAAGTTCAAATACACAAGATATAACTCCCACAGGGAACAGACTAAAAGGAACTAAAATGGTCGCACCAATTACGGATAATTTAAATATTCAGCTCTCGCCAGGGGAAAGCATAAAACATTTTTTCAGTACAAGCAGCCGCATCTCGTATGTGCAAAAAATCATTTCCATCCTACCTATCCTGTCCTTCCTTAAAGGAAAAGAGCGCTGATGCCCCACGCGATCAGGAAATAGATCGTCATCGAGAGGAAATCATTGAAGGCCGTAACGATCGGTCCGGCAGAAACAGCCGGATCGATTCCGATCTTGGAAAAGAAGAGCGGCGAAAAGATCCCGAGAAGCGTTCCGACAAAGCAGCTCCCGAGCAGCCCAAAGCCAATGATAGAACCAATAATTGCGGGACTCGGACTGGAAAAGGCTCCCCCGCCTAGCATTTCTAGAAAATAGACAATAAAACCGCATCCCACCCCGAAAATGGCGCCTGTGAAAAGCCCACTGGTCAGCTCTTTTAAAATCGTATCCTTTTTCGTATGCGAAGAGATAGTCCCCAAAGCCATACCGCGGATAAGAATCGTAGAGCATTGCAGCCCGATATTGCCCGACATACCTGTGATTAGAGGCACAAAAAAGAGTACGAATGTCAAGAGGCCGCCTTCATACTTCTGGAAAGAAGACATCACGCCCACATTGATGAGACCCGCAAATAGCGTAACACACAGCCAAGGCGCACGAGTCAGAAATCGCTTGAGAACCGAATCGTAAGTAGTGAATTTCTCTCGAGTTCCGGCCATATGGGCAATCGTCTCGTCTGCAAGATCCTCCATCGCCTCGATCACATCCGCATGCGCAATCACTCCAATCAGATGGTTGTCGATATTAACCACAGGCAGAGAAACAATCTTGTAGCGCTCAACGAGATCAATCACCTCTTCGCGCGTCGAATCGACGGTCACCTTGTGCAGAATCGACTTCATCACCCGTCGAAGCGGAGTATTTGGCGGATTAATCATCAGATTGCGCGCCGGAACCGCGCCTTGCAGCTCGCCCGCCCGATTTAAGATGAAGACCCCTCTTGTAAACTCGATACGGGGATTGTCACGGATATAAGCGGCAGCCTCCCCGATCGTCATTTCCATCGTAAACGCAAAAAACTCAGAGGTCATGAGACGACCCGCACTATTGCGGTGATGCAGTTTCAATTCGGTAATACGAAGCGCTTTTTTCGAATCGATCTGCTCCATCAACCGGCGAAAACGCCTCTCCGGCATATCTTCAGTAACCCAGGCAGCGTCATCGATCGGCATTTTTTCAAAGAGTTTTTTCAATTCCAGATCGTTTAAATGACGAAAAATCGCCAGGCGCGTATTACCATCGGTATTGATGACAAATTTAATTTTAGCTTCGCGATTCGGAAGGTTTTCATAGAGAATGGGACGCACGTTCGGAGGCAGGTGGGAAGCCGCATGAGCCAGGTCGATCGGCGAGTGCTCTGACGCAATTTTGGTAATATCGTGAAGGCGCACCTTAGATGTTTGCTTATGGAAAGCCTTTTCTAGCTTTTCTTTCAGCAAATCGTCTAAATGCCCAGTCGTGGACTCAGCTTTTCTTAGAGGGTAGACCTTGTCTCCCGACTCTTCCGCGCCTAAAACTTCCATCTGAACCTACTGCGGAGGATTTTTTGCCAAAGGTTAAGCCATTTTTGATTATTCTGCAAAGAAGAAAGGAGTACCAATTAAATAGTTGGTCACTTAAACTTGCCGTTAAACCAACAATGATTTAATCAAAACTCATGTTTGACCCACAAAAAATACGCAATATTGCGATTATCGCCCACATTGACCATGGCAAAACGACTCTGCTTGATAATCTGTTGAAGCAGTCCAATATCTTTCGAGATAATGAAAAAATTCCAGAACGTGTGATGGACAGCTACGACCAAGAGCGCGAGCGCGGCATCACCATTTTTGCCAAGCACACTTCTGTCTACTACAAAGACTTCAAAGTCAACATCATCGACACTCCTGGACACGCCGACTTTTCCGGTGAAGTGGAACGAGTTCTCGGCATGGTCAACTGCGTCCTTCTTCTAGTCGACGCACAAGAGGGCCCGATGCCGCAGACGCGTTTCGTTCTCTCAAAGGCTTTGAAAATGGGCCTGCGCCCTATTCTCGTTCTCAACAAGATCGACCGCCCCCATGCGAATCCCGACCGTGCACTCGACCAAGCCTTTGATCTCTTCCTAGAACTAGGCGCCACCGACGAGCAGCTCGACTTCTCCTACATCTACGCTTCCGGATTCAACGGATTTGCGATGAATAAACTCGAAGATGAGCGCAAAGACCTCCAACCCCTCTTTGAACTGATCCTCAAAGCGTGTCCGCCGCCGCCGGGCAGCCTGGAGCTACCTTTTCTCATGCAGGCCGCAACGATCGTCTATGACGAGTATCTAGGAAGACTTGCTACAGGACGCATCCTCGAAGGGAAAATCTCCAAGGGAGACACCTTCGTGCGCGTGGACCGCCACGGCAAACACACTCAACATAAAGTCAGCAAAATCGAGGGCCACCTAGGTCTAAAAAAAGTAGAGATCGAAGACGCCGGAGCCGGCGACATCGTTTCTATCGCAGGTGCCGTCGAAATGGATATTGGAGATACGATCTCTGATCCGAGCCAGATTGTCCAGCTTCCTCCGATCGACTTGGAAGAGCCTACTGTTTCGATCGAGATGATGGTTAACTCAGGACCTCTTGTTGGACGCGATGGCAAACATGTCACCATGAACAAGATCCGCGATCGACTTGAAAAAGAGAAGAAAGCCAACATCTCGCTCAAGATTGAAGATGTCGAAGGGCGCGACGATGCGATCCGTGTCTGCGGACGTGGAGAGCTCCACCTCGCCGTCTTGATGGAAGCGATGCGAAGAGAGAGTTTTGAGATGACAATCTCAAAACCAAAAGTCATCACGAAAGAGGTCGATGGCGTCGTTCAAGAGCCCCTCGAACACGTTCACGTGGACGTACCCGAAGAATTTTCCGGTACGGTTATCGAGGATCTATCGAAGCGTAAAGGAGAAATGAGATCGCTCTCCACGTCTGAGCACGGACTTACAACGATGACCTTCCTGATACCTACCCGAGGA
>JAJFMM010000043.1 GCA_021772165.1 Chlamydiota bacterium
CGAGTACAACGATTTTGATAGTGGAGATTGCCGTTTTGTCTTTAGCGGCACTACCATTATTGATTGCAACGGCGCCGTTCATTGCGATGGCAAGTGTTGCGTCGATTATTACGGGGATGGTTCTTTCGATAATTATGATCCCGCCGCTGGTGATCGTCTCTACGATCATTAGATAAGCGAGACCTTATTTAGACGGGGACGCTAGCTGCCATTTTACCAGGAGTTCTTTCATCCTCCCTTTCTTTAGATGAGAGAGACTCTGATCAAAGAGCTCGAGGCGACGCTCTTGGCTACCCTTGAGAACAGCTAAGTGAATGCCTTTAGGGCTCAGAGGTTTTCCCACCACCTTCAACTTTCCGGCATAGAGATCGCGCACATAAGCAGAAGCTTGCAGCTGACCGAGCAGGGCAGCCTCTACTTCGCTTTTTTCTAGGGCATCGAGCATTTCCATTGTAGAAGCGTAGCTGCGCATGAGAATTTCTGGATGTTTCTGCAAGAGCTGTTCAGTGCTATCGCCGGCGACAACGCCGACCATTTCATTACCGAGATCATCTAAGCCTTTGACACCTGATTTTACCGTTGTGAGTAGAACGGGACCGAGATCGAGTACATTTTGAGAAAACTCATACTTGGCGATGTTGAAATTGTAGAGAGGGATGGAGGTCAAGACAGCATCGTAGCGTTTTTCGTTCATGCCATCGAGAAGAGAGTCCCAATTCGTCTCTACACGCTCGATGTTCATGCCGCTATAGCTTGCAATTTCTATAAACAGCTCTTCCATGAAGCCGTTGACATACTGCTGCTGTGCATCAAAGTCGAGAGGATACCAGTTAGGATCGACACCGATGCGAAAGGCACGTTTATCTTTTCCACAGCCGCAGCCACAGAGCATGAACGCTGCACAAAGTAGCGTAAGGAGAGTAATAGGAAGCCGCAGGAAAAAAGTCATGTTGCACTCGGTTAGGCAGTATGTTAAAAAAAATCTCTCTATTTGGATACAAAAATGGCCATTCTGCTTGTTAATTTCGGCGGTCCTAGAAACCTCGCGGAAATTGAACCCTTTTTATGTGAGCTCCTTTGTGACCGCGAACTGATACGTACGCCGTTTCCGAGCTTCTTTCACAACTATCTTTTCCGTCGCACAGCCAAAAAGCGCACGCCGAAAGTGCAGGCTGATTATGAGCTCATTGGCGGTAAATCGCCCATCTACGAAACAACAGAAGAGCTGGCAACCTTCCTTCGAGAAACGCAAGAGCTGCCCGTATTCACGTTCCATCGCTACCTGCCGGAAACGCACAACGCCTCTCTACAAGCCTTACAAGAGTGCCCTGCCGCATCGATCCAAGTCTTTCCCTTCTTTCCGCAATTTTCAACTGCAACAACCGGCAGTATTGCAACTTTTCTGACCAAACGGCTCGACGCAAAAACAGTCGAAAAGCTGCACTGGATCAAATCTTATCCAACGCACCCCTCTTTCATCACAGCCTGGCAAACAAAGATCTCTCACTTTCTTAAAGAGCACTCTCTCTCTAACGAGGAGACGATCCTTTTTTTCTCTGCGCATGGCCTGCCAAAGTCCTTTATAGAAAGCGGAGATCCTTATGAGCAGGAATGCGAAGCCTCCTACCGAGCGATCCTAAGCGCTTTTCCTAAGGCGCTCGGCAAACTCGCCTACCAGTCGAAGTTTGGGCGAGGAGAATGGCTAAGGCCTTACACAGATGAGGCTTGCAACGAGATCCACAACTGGAGGGACAATAGGAAAACGGTCGTCTTCATCCCGTTAGCTTTTACATCGGATCACATTGAAACGCTCTTTGAGATCGAGTCGCTCTATTTGCCGATCATCCAAGCCAAAGGCCACACAGCACTCCGCTGTCCGGCACTCAACCAAGATCCTCTCTGGAAACAAGCGATCCTCGACATCCTCAAGGAAACTGAGCTCTGCCCGACGAGAACGCTCCTACGACCAAGCTGATTGGCACATTAGAGCTCGAGATCAACGCTAAACACGCCAAGACAGACATCTTTTTTGATCGCGGCTAAATTGGCCTGACATCTTTAAAAAAGCCTTTCACTTTTTATGGTGAGTGACTTAAAATATTTCGCAGTCACGTCATCCTTGGTCTGAAAAAAGAGATTTTCAGCTCTTTTGGAAAGTACGTGATCCGAGAATTAACAATGAATCAACCCATGGACACATGTTAAAGACCTTTTTTTTAGCATTTACGTTAGTGTGCTGCAACACTGGAAAGACAAATATGACTGAAACAGACACAAAGACACAAGATATTATGGAGCTGGTGCGCTTATCAGCTTTACATCCAGATCAATTGGATCTAATGCTAACGCAGTCCATTCAAATGGCGGCCTCCTTGGCAAAAAGTGATATTGACCTCGAAAAAATTATTGTTGAGACTAAAGAAAAGTTATTTAGCGATGCATTTTTAAAAAAAGTCGCACAGCCTTTTGACAAAATATTCACTCATGATGAAATCAAATTACTTCTCAACTACTACAAGTCAGATGCAGTAAAAAAACTGTATAAGACAGCTACAGAGACATATTCCCCAATTCATGTTGCTTTACAAGAGATTATTGCGGACACCGTAAAGCCCTATTCAGCCACAGACAAAGTGACGTCTCTTACTCAACAAAATTACCAAAAAGAACTAAAGGATTTTAAGGGAAATGCTGTTTTGGATATATATTCCGTGTTTTGTGCCCCATGCCAATCTATGGCTCCCATTTTTTCTAAGGCTAGCAACGAATTAGGTGAAAACGTCAAGTTTCTAAAGTTAGACATGTCTAAAGAACCTGACATAGCCAAAGACTTTGAGATCCACAGTGTCCCGACTTTACTCTTTATCAAAGAAGGGAAAATAGTTGATCGTCATATAGGGCTTATTGACAAGAGTGGGTTGACATCAAAAATTAAAGAACACTTGCCCTAACAAAAATTGTGCTGTAGAGCCTTCCTACGAAGGTCAAAATACAGTTCTTCAGTCTCCACAAAAATACTTCTCTTTTATCTGAGTCAAGCTTGTGGAGACTGTCAAGTCTATCTTTAGCACCAGGAATACCTAGCCCTTCAGAAATCTTGTATAAATGCTTTGCATAAGTTATAGAGCGGTGAACTCCTCGCCCATTTTCATATAAAACACCCAAGTTGAACAAAGCTTGCGGAGCTCCCTTTTTAGCAGCAAGGGTGAAAAACCTAACCGCCTTTTCATCCGACTGACTAAAGCCACATTGTCCATTTAAGCAAAAAATCCCCATTTGAAACAGCGCTGGGGGAAACTCTTTGTCTGCCGATCTTGAAAACCACTTCCCTGCTTCCAAATCAGACTGTTCAAGCCCCCCTTCTCCTGATAAATATAACATTCCCAGCTCGAACTGAGCCTGGGGAACATTTTGATTCGACGCTAGCTCAAGCCAATAAGCTGCGTCCTTTTCTGATTTTGAACATGTTCCCATCCCGAGCAAACTAAACATCCCAATTTTCCATTGAGCATTAGCATCCCCTCTAGATGCTGACTCTCTTAAGAAATTCGCCATCTCGCATAAAGATGCTCTGTTCTCTTCAGAGGACAACTCTCCTGTAGAAAGCAATGATGGTAATTTACCCGGCATAAAGCAACACATATGCTGTTGATTTTTTTCGTTATAAGAAACAACTCGAACACCTTGGGTCGGCCAATTTTGCAAGCAAGTTTTAGTGTCCCACAGAGCTCCCATTGGAGCATGAACTGGTTTACCCGAAATATTAGAGATAGCTTGAGCAATTCCTAGGCCAGCATTGCATGAATATAAGACAATTTCAGCTTTAGGAGAAAGAAGCTGAAAGTCCTCTGGGAAAATGTGATTTTTTTGATAAAAAGGCTCTTTCCAAAATTTACCCCAAAGAGACTGTCTCCCAAATTGCAAGCGATCTGGATATCCATGAGCCAAAATAAATAAAAGAGACGGCTTCTTCCCTTCTCTTGAGTACACCTCTCGAATAGCTTCCCCGAACTGCTTTGCGTCATCTATCGTTTTGATAGCCACTTTGTGTGTTTTTGCAATTTGCAGAAGAAGAGATTGAACTGGTGCAGCCGAAAACATGCCATTAGCATCATGGCTAGCTTTAATTACTACAGCTACAGGGGCCTCTTCCTCCTTAGCTACATTAAATTTTTCGATCCTGCCAAAAAAATTATCTAAAACTTCTCCAGAAACTCTCACGCTATCCTCTCTCTCCACTCTTTTTCTAAGAATAAACAACCTCTAGCGATAGAGCATACCCTTGAAGCCTTCTCCACAAGAACCTCAAAAAAATCTTTTGTAACCACACTTGCTTTTTTGAGATAATAATCTTCGCCTAAAAGCTGCTGCTCCTCTTGAAATAAGATATTAGCTAACCGAAACTTAGCGTCAGCAATGCCAAATTCTTCAGCAATCCTGTAATGCTCTTTAGCCTCTTTTAAAGATCGGCTAACCCCTCGTCCATATTCATACATAAAACCGAGATAGTAATCTGCTTGCGGTGTTAGTGTTTTTGCTGCTTTTGAGAAAAACTCATACGCTTCATCATCGGATTGAAGAACCCCCAAACTACCATGATAAAAAATCATCCCCATTTGAAGTAGAGCAAGCGGGGCTCCTTGACTAGCTGATCGCCTAAACCATTCAAGCGCTTTAAAATCTGTCTTCTCTGTACCGCCTTGCCCAGACAAACAATTATACCCCATCATATATTGAGCTTGAGCATGGCCGCCTTCAGCTGCTAGGAGGATCCAACGAACCCCCTTATATTCGAGATCTTCACCTGCCCCTAACCCTCTCAAAAAAAAACTCCCCAACTCGAATTGAGCATCTAAGTCACCTTCATTTGCTTTTTTTGATAAATAATGTTCCATTTCTGAAAATGATTTTTTTGTCTCTTCAGAGATTCTGTTGATTTCTGGAATCGTTACAGAAGATAGAGACGGATCAAAAATGCCCATATTTTGATGCTTATCCTCACTATAAGATAATATCCTAACATCTTGACTCGGCCAATTTTGCAAGCAAGTTTCTATTCCGTATAAAAAGCTTGTTGGAGCAAAAACAATTCTCTTTGAGGCATTAGCAAAGTCTCTAGCAATACCCCCTTCAGCACCCGCTGAACAAGAAAGCAAAAAAATTTTCGCTTCTGCTTCAAGAGAAGAAAAGTCTTCTTGAACAATGTCTTTCTTTTTAAGAACGGCCTTGCCCGTCAATCCAAATTTATACCATGGATGATCATCACCAAACTTAAGATAACTAGGTCTTCCATGAGACATAACGATCAGAATAGATGCTTTTTTTCCAAAATCAGCACAAGCTCCATCAATATTTTTGCCAAAATTGGATGCATCATCGATTACTCTCATAGCAACACGATATGTTTTTGCGATCTGAAGGATCAATGATTGCGTCGAAATACCCATAGCTCCCGAAGCATCGTATTTACCACGAATTACCACAGCTATTGGAGTGCTCTCAGTTTTTTCAGCATTGCTCTTATCTATTGCACCATAAAAACTTTTAGACATTATTCCGTTCATTTCACCTGCGACCCTATGTACCTTCTCTTGAGCTTATGTCCTAAATTTAATGAATGGGAGGAACTAGCTCCCATTCAAACGGCCTATTACAGATGTTTATGCTGAGAATGGAGGCACACACATAGCTGCGCATACCAATGGGGCTGTTGGGGCACAAGCCGGGATAGCTAAACAGGCAGTCCAGCAAGCGATGCATGCAGGATTAGCATCATCCCCTACTATTCTTGCTTGATCTCCTAGACTCGCAATAATAGGCAAGGCAGCTGCCCCAGCTGGGGTTTCTTTTTTGCTGGCAGGAACTTCTGGGTTTTTCCCAACAAATGATGCTTGATTTGAGCTAACTGAGCTAATCATAAAATTTCTCCTTAAATTTTTGGTTCATTCACAAATTTCCACTTAAACTAATGAAGAGAAACTTGATGCCAGAGGATCCTACTTTAAGCGAGGATACCCTTAAAGTTTTAATTAACTTAAAATAAATAGCTTACAAAGCAAGGAGACCGCCCTCATCTCTATAGCGACACATCGGATCACGTTGAAACGCTCTTTGAGATCGAGTCGCTCTATCTACCGATCATCCAAGCTAAAGGTCTCAAGGCACTGCGCTGTCCGGCACTCAACCAAGATCCTCTCTGGAAACAAGCGATCCTCGACATCCCCAAAGAAACTGAACTCTGCCCAACAAGCACTCTTTTAAGAAGTCATTGAAGATTAATCAATTAGAGAGCTGGGTGCAATTTCAAGATAATATCTTGAAATTGCACCACCCCCAAAATGAATGCTTTTTTTATCCTGAACATCCTAATATCCTGTTATTTAACCTTCTATGAGACCCTCTATGCAATTCCATCTTGGTATTTATGCCGTCATCGAACAAGAGGAGCGCCTACTCCTCGTCAAAAAATCGAGAGGCCCTTACCGAGGAATGTGGGATCTTCCCGGAGGCAGACCCACTCATGGAGAATCCATTCTCCAAACATTGCTAAGAGAAGTGAGCGAGGAAACAGGCATTCAATTGATTGCAGCCACCCCTCTTCTCAACCAGGTTTTTGTTGTTAAGTACCATGATGGCAACAAGAATATCTCTCTTCACCATACTTGCCTCATTTATCAAGCCACCCAGTTCGATGCATCCCAGTTTCAAAAAGCGATTCACGAAGAGGACGTTGCTGGATCTGCTTGGATCAAAAAATCAGAGCTAACACACCTTCCTCTTTCAAGAGCAGTAGGGTCTCTGTACCTGGAAAAATGAGTGAAAATTGCACTCAAATGCTTTCTTCGGCTATTCTCAGAAAAATCCATCAGGCTATGCAATTCTCACCCTCTAAACTTCTTCTAAAATCCGGCGAGTCTTTCCACGGATTATCGCCTTCCTGGCAAAAAGAATCTTTTTTCGGAGAAGCTGTTTTTACCACCGGCATGACCGGCTATGTCGAATCGCTAACCGATCCCTCTTATGCCGGCCAAATCCTCGTCTTCACCTTTCCTCTGATCGGCAATTATGGCGTTCCGGAAAAAGCTTTCTGGGAATCGGGCAAAATTCAGGCAGCAGGTGTTGTCGTGGGAGATGTCAGTCTCTGGGAGAGTCATTGGAATTCCGAAAGATCTCTTCTCGATTGGCTGCAAGAAGAGAAGGTGCCGCTGCTCACGGGCGCAGACACTCGTGCGATTGCCAAAACTCTGCGTAAAAAAGGCGTTGCCTTAGGAGCTATCTGCGCTCCCAACGCTCGCCCTCGCAATTTTCCCGATCCCAACGCCGGCCATCTCGTCAAACAAGTCTGTGTCTCATCGAGGCAGGTCTACGGATCAGGATCGAAAACGATTCTCGCTGTCGACTGCGGTATGAAAGAAAACTTCCTACGCCATCTCTCCCGCTATCCTGTGCGTATCGTGCGCGTCCCTTACGATTATGACTATTCAGATGAAGAGTACGATGGTCTCTTTCTCTCTAGCGGCCCGGGCGATCCTATGGTCTGCAAAGAGACGATCGCTATATTAAAAAAAGCCCTCGAAAAGAAGAAACCTCTCTTCGGTATCTGTCTCGGTGCGCAGATCCTCGCTCTGGCTATCGGCGCGAAGACCTACAAACTCAAGTTCGGTCATCGCGGTCAAAACCATCCTTGCAGGGATCTCGAAAAAAAGCGCTGCATTCTGACTTCGCAAAACCATGGCTATGCCATCAAAGAGGGCACGCTGCCCATCGACTGGAAGCTGCTCTTCACAAGTCTCAATGATGGTTCTGTCGAAGGCATTGCTCACAAAAAACATCCCTGGTTCGCTGTGCAGTTTCATCCTGAGAGCAATCCCGGCCCCACAGACGCCGAGTATCTCTTCGATCGGTTTTATGAGGAGGTAGCCAAATCGTAAAGCGCAAAAAAGGAAAAAAAGTTCTTCTTCTCGGCTCCGGTGGGATCCGTATCGGTCAAGCCGGCGAATTCGACTACTCCGGATCGCAGGCGATCAAAGCCTTTAAAGAAGAGGGGCTGACGGTCATCCTCGTCAATCCCAACATCGCAACGGTGCAGACCGATTTCGACATGGCGCACGATGTCTACTTCCAGCCGCTCGATGCCGTAACGATCGAAAAGATCATCGAGAAGGAAAAACCGGACTACATTGCTCTCAGTTTCGGCGGACAGACAGCCCTCAATGCAGGCTTAGAGCTCGAGAAAAAAGGCGTGTTGGCTAAACATAACGTCACTGTTTTAGGAACAGCGGTCGCATCGATCCGTCTCACTGAAGATCGCGAGCTGTTCAAAGAGAAGCTGGCTGAAAAAGAGATCAAAACAGCTCTGAGTTATGCGGTCAATTCTATCGAAAATGCGCTCGAAGCGGCTGAGAAGATCGGCTATCCGATCATGCTGCGTGCAGGATTTTCTCTCGGCGGCATGGGCTCAGGTCGTATCGCTACGCCGCAAGAGCTCAAGAGCCGCGGCCAAGAAGCTCTAAATGGCTCGCCCCAAATTCTGATCGAGGAGTATCTCTTCGGCTGGAAAGAGGTAGAATATGAGGTAGTGCGCGATGGTTTGGCACAAGCTCTTACCATCTGCAACATGGAAAATTTCGATCCGATGGGCATCCACACGGGAGAGAGCATCGTCATCGCTCCCTCTCAAACGCTCAACAATACCGAATACCATCTTCTGCGAACCGTTTCGCTCACCTGCGCGCATCTCTTTAATATCCAAGGTGAATGCAATGTGCAGTTCGCCCTCAATCCAAAAAATGGCGACTACCGCGTCATCGAAATGAATGCGCGTCTCTCCCGCTCCAGCGCACTCGCCTCGAAAGCAACCGGCTATCCCCTGGCGTTCGTCGCTGCCAAACTCGCTCTCGGCTACTCGCTCGATAAAATCGAAAATGCGATCACGAAAAAAACATCCGCCTTTTTCGAGCCCGCTCTCGACTATGTCGTCGTCAAGATCCCTCGCTGGGACATCAAAAAGCTTAAAAGTGCTGAGAGAACGATCGGCACCGAAATGAAAAGTGTCGGCGAGATCATGGCGATCGGCCGCACATTTCCAGAGGCTCTACAAAAGGGCGTGCGGATGCTCAATATCGGCGCAGATAGCCTCGATCTCGACATCAAAAAACCTCAGATCGAGATCCGCAATCCCACAGATCGCAGGCTCTTTGCTCTCTACCGCTTTTTCAAAGAGGGCGGCTCTGTGCAAGATGCTCACGAAATGTCGCAGATCGATCCCTGGTTTCTCTCGCATCTCTCGAAAATGGCCGCGTTTGAACAGAAACTCCAGACTCAGCGCTGGTCTGCTCTCTTAGTCAGAGAGGCGAAAAAGCTCGGCTTTTCCGACCGCGCAATTGGCAACCTGGTCGATCGCTCCGAAGAAAATGTGCGCGCGTTTCGAAAACGGCATCGTATCTATCCCGTTGTAAAGCAGATTGACACGTTAGCGGGCGAGTTCGATGCGAAGACGAATTACCTCTACATGACTTACTGGGGACAAGAGTCGGACATCGTGGCCTCGAAGAAAAAACCGGCGATCGTTTTGGGCTCGGGCCCCTACTGTATCGGATCTTCTGTCGAGTTTGACTGGTGCGCCGTCAATGCCGCTCGTACACTCCGTCGTCACAAGATCGAAACGGTGATGATCAACTCCAATCCCGAAACGGTCTCGACCGATTTCGATGAGTCGGATCGCCTCTATTTCGAAGAGCTCACTCTCGAGCGCGTGCTCGATATCGCCGATTTTGAAAAACCGCGCGGTGTCCTTGTTTCCTTCGGGGGACAGATCGCCAACAATCTCGCGTTGCCGCTCCATAAACATGGCGTTCGTATCATAGGCGCTCCGGCAGCCTCGATCGATCAGGCGGAAAACCGCGATTCATTCTCAACAATGCTGCACAACCTCGGCATCGACCAGCCGCCTTGGGAGGCCGCTTCGAGTCTCAAAAGCGCAAAAGCCTTTGCCGCAAAAGTGGGCTATCCAGTCCTCATCCGCCCCTCCTATGTCCTC
>JAJFMM010000044.1 GCA_021772165.1 Chlamydiota bacterium
CTTGGTATTGCGCACTCGCAATCCAGAACGTCGTGCAAAAACGTTTCGTGTCCCCGGAAATATGTTTGGCCTTTGGACAGTCGTCCTGCTCGGTCTCTTCGCTTGCTGTGCGACAGTCACCGTGAGCTTCCTGCCACCTGACAATGTCGATATAGGCTCGCCCGCACGCTATACCACCATGATCGCTATTGGTACGATCGCCGCCCTCCTCCCTCTTCTCTTTTTCTTCTGGTACAAGAAGAAAAATAGATCCTCCCGTTAAATTCAGGGTTGTTGTGTTGCTAAAACAAAAGATTATTATCTTTTACATTTGCACATCTGTACTGGGTAGTTGCATTTATAACAATAATTTGGACCTCTTTCAGTCACTAGTGATATCACTAAAGGTGCAATCAAAGATCCGCAAAATATAATCCCACATGTCATCAAGGTTTTCATAAATATCCTCATATAATTGTATGTTGTATGACCAGCTACAGATGAAGCTCATCTTGCCTTAGTCTAAAGTCTGCCGTTGATGGCAGGCTGGATAGAGCTGACAAGAAAGACAAACCGCAAATCTGTAACTGCAAAAATTTTAATCGACGACAGTCTCTTTTGTCCAAACCAAAAACCACAAAATCTGAGATAAAATCTCTCAAGGAAATACTTGAATTAATGCAGATAATAAAAAAAGAAACAAAAAAGGATCTGCCTTTGCCTTTTCTAAGTATTTTTGGTCGTAAATCTGTTTTTAGTAAGTCCAATGAACAAAACTGTTATGATTGGGCGAGGGGAAAGCTTGAAATATTAGATATATATTTTCCTGAATTTTGCTTGGACAAGATAGTCACAATTACTAAAAGGCATTTATCCTCTGGGGAGTCAGGACGAGAAGATGAGCCTTCAAATTTGATATAATGTATTATTGGAGTGTATTATATGAAATGTTCCGTAATTGTTCTTTTATAAGTGTTGTGTCCGTGATATACTAAGTGTCGTTGGTGATACTTTGCTGGAGAACGTAGTTTTCTGGCAATTATTTTCGCTTAAATATTTTATTCTATAACCGCAGGTAGTTATGTCTCTTTCAATTAATCCTTATGCCATAAGTGATGAGAGAATGCAGGAAATTCAAGAAGAATTGAATCAGAATTGGAAATCAGAAATGGATGACCCATTTGGAGGAAAATACGACCAGGAAGAGAAGGCGAAATTAGAGAAGGGAGAGCTGAATCGACAGCATATTGAAAAAGTTAGAACACGACAAAGAATTGAGATTAGAGATCATATGGAGTCTCGAATGCAGGATTCGGGATCCGTTTTCTCTAATATTTTTACTTTCTCCGATTTTCTTCCCCTCATAAGGGAGTCTAAGGCAGAACTTTCTTTTTGGGGGAAACGGTGTGTAAGCGTACAAGGAGAACTTCTGCCCATCAATGCATTAGCTACACATATGATGAAATTATTTTTACTCTCTTACTGTTCTTATGAAGGACAGGACGTAAAAATCCTGAGCGATTTTCTGGATAACAATCAGATTCGCATAGGGAAAAAAATCGTAGAACACATCAACAAAATATATTCTGATAGTGATTCTGATCCTAAGTTAACTTCCAGGAAATACTATTTAATTCATTTAGTGGGCAGCGTGTTTATCAGGTGTGTGGATTGGGTGAAAAAAACTTTTAAACATTGGAATCATATAGAGATTCTTGCTTCAACTACTCTAAGTGAAATATTTTCTATTCGATGCTCTAGATGCATGGATATTCGAGAAAGATGGCTAGGCGTGAACAAGGTTTTTGCAGATGATTCCATTGGTAATCTGTCAGATGGTCTAAGTGATTGTAGTTTGGCATTCCTTCCATGGCATTTACGTATGGATTTAATGGATGTAAAAAGTGATAGAATGGATCCTCGATTACGGATGCTTTAATAATTACATGCAGAATTGAAATCGCTGCAATAAATTTAACTAAATTTATGCTAAAATCAATCTCCGTGCGATTTCTTTTTCCAAAAGAATACTTTAGAGACGAGAGAGACGATTCATTAGAAGTGCATCTGCCAGCACAATCGCTAGCATCGCTTCGACAATCGGTACTGCCCGGATCGCCACGCAAGGATCGTGGCGCGATCCCGGAGGCAGACGGAAGGTAGCTTTCTTACCCTTCGTTGACACGGTCTTCTGTGGCTTCATAATGCTTGATGTTGGTTTGAATGCGACGCGGAAGAGTAGCGGCGCACCTGTCGAGATCCCACCCAGCGTACCTCCAGCAAAATTGGTCGCACTGCGCACCTCTCCTTTGCCGGTCACCTCAAAGCTATCGTTGTGCTCCGATCCTTTCATCTGTGCGGCTGCAAAGCCCGATCCAATCTCAAAGCCTTTGGTGGCAGGTAGTGAAAGCATCGCGTAGGCGAGGTTGGCCTCGAGTTTCTGATAGACGGGATCTCCTAATCCAGGAGGAAGGCCGCAGGCAACGCCTTGTAAGATGCCGCCGAGGGAATCTCCCTCATCTTTCGCTGCGCTAATCGCTTCCATCATCTTCTTCGCTGCTTTCGTATCGGGACAGAATACCGGATTCGCATAGGTCTTTTTTCTCAGCGTCGGCAGACTCTTTAGGTTGGGTAGAGAGCTCGCAATTCCGCCGATCTCTGAGACAAAGGCACAGGTCTGAATTCCATAATGCTTGAGCAGCTCTTTAGCAATAGCACCTGCTGCAACGCGCACGGCGGTTTCGCGCGCTGACGCTCTACCTCCGCCTCGATAGTCAAAGGTGCCATATTTCTGCAGGTAGGTGTAGTTGGCATGGCCCGGGCGCAGTAGATTCTTAATCGGCTCGTACTTGGAAGAGTCGGCGTCATGATTCTCGATGAGTAGAGCGATCGGTGCGCCGGTCGTCTTGCCTTCAAAAACGCCGGAGAGGATCTCTGCCTGATCTTTTTCTGCGCGGGGGGACGTGTAGGGAGTTTTTCCAGGCTGGCGGAGCGATAGCTCTGCATTGATCTTATCAGCTGTAATAGCCAGACCTGCCGGACAGCCGTCGATCACGACGCCGATCGCCGGTCCATGCGATTCCCCGAAGGTGGTAATCCGAAAAAGTGAACCAAATGAGTTGCTAGGCATACAATCAGAATAAACAACTCTGTCAAATGGAGAAAGTCTATTTTTCCATATGTACTTTTAATCGATTGAAAATTATCCTCTCTCTCTTTTTTCGGAGGCCAAAGATGACTTTACAACTTACTTCACTCCCAGGTGCCAGAATAACGGAATTGGACAATCCTCTGGAAATAAAACAAAGGTGGTTACGCAGTGAATGGCAACCGGAATGTCACTTTTCGAGAAGAATTAGACGTTACTTTCTTGAGAAAGAAGAGCTGGACCCTTGTAAGCCATATCCGGACATTCAAAAAATTGAGGATATCTTTCATTTGGTAAGAGGAAGATGGAGTCTTTGGCAAACGCCGAGAGAAACAGCAGAATGGAAAAAAGTTGAAGTTGATTTACCCTTAACGTGGGCTAGGGAAAATGTAGAGATTTTGTATCCCAGTGAAGACAAATTTGAGGTTTCTGAGTTAGATGGTATTGTTTTATGGGATGAAGGGCCTCCTAAAGAGGGTAAAAAATGGCAGCTTTATGAAGGGAATCATCGATTTTCTACATGGTTAGCAGAAGGAGCCCCCTCAAGTTTACCCGCGGTGATTTTTATAGGTAACCCCAAGCTATAATATTGCATTTGTTCAATGGAGAAAGTCTATTCTCCGAGAATCAGAATATTACGCAGAGCTGCTAGAACTGCAGGCTCGTCGAAGATCTCTACATCGATGCGGGTCGCCGGAATCGATTCGTAGATCGGCAGCCTGTTCTGGTACATCTCTTGGAAGTCTTCTTCATCATCGAGAAAAGAGGGTAGTCCGTTCAGAAGCATTCTTCGACGCAGCAGAGGAGCATCCGCCTTGAGATAGACAAGCTCACCTAAGTCTTGCAGGATCTCTACATTTTCAGGGTCGAGGACGGCTCCACCACCGAGTGCGATGATTGTATCGGACAGAGAGGTGAGCTGCTCGATCGCTTGTTTCTCTAATGCGCGGAAGGCATCTTCACCGAGTTTCTGATGCAGTTCTCGGACGGAGAGATCCTCTTCTGTATAAAGCTGCCGGAGCAGATCGTCCGTGTCAACAAACGGGCGCTGCATCTTCTCTGCGATCTTTTTTCCGAAATAGGTCTTGCCGCAGCCTTTAAAGCCAAAGAGGATTAGGTTCATATGTAATTTTGAGTGTAGCGGGGGGAGCGGGAGTTGTCCAGACTTAGAGCAGCCAGCCCTGAATATAGAGGGTGGGATCTTCGGGATCTAGAATCCGATAGTTGGGAAAGAGCTCGCTCACGCGCTCATCCATTCCCGGCATTCTTGGAGTTAAAAAACGTCCGCATCCGGCAAAGGGGCAGTTCCTAAGTCTCAAAGGCTGCTCGAGGATCGATTTTGCACAAGAGAGGCAGGCGCGATGATTCCATTGTCCAGCTAGGTGCAGGATCACCGGGATCGCTACGCCGTCTACAGTAGTATCTAGCTCGGAAAACTCTTTTAAGCAGAGAGCGCAGGATTCATTCGATTTTGGGGCTGCTTCGATCATAAATTTAACTGAGGATGCAGCAGGAGTCTTTAGCTCCCCAAGCTTTTGTTTGCTCAAGCTGTTTGAGTAACTCGGGAGAGGCCGTTTCAAGTAAGTACGCTTTGAGCTCTTCTAGCTGATCGAGTTTGATCGCAAGAGATAGAAGTTGTTCAAACCGGTTAAGTGGTTGAGCGCGATGACACAAATCAGCAGCGGCTTCATTTAAAAGATCAGCACTCTTCTCTTGAGAAAATGAACAGATCCTTTTAGCAGCAGGGAGGTTCTCCTCTTCGAGAGCAGCTAGCAGGACTTTTAAAAGCGTAGCTGTTTCGAAGCGGATCTCATTTTGTTTTGCAAAAGGTAGGAATCGATCGAACAGTTTGGGAGTGAAAGATGTGAAGTCGACCACTTCTGATGATAGCTCGATTTCCCCTTCTATAACTAGATGAAGAAGCGGGGAGAGTAGATCCGCATGAGCGTCATCCCTACCGATCCAACTGAGCACTATGCTCGTTGCTAAAGATGCAGAAAAATTTTCGTCAAAGTGGAGAAGCGTCTTGCAGATCTCTGGACGCTCAAGGGAGTTGAAGATTGCGTTGAGCCTATACTCGTGCATCTTAAGCCCCTCGTACCGTTCAGAATGCACTTTGGCATAGGACAAGAAAAATTTCGTAACATCCGGATGTTGCGTTAGAGTCGTTGGATGATAAAGAATCTCCGCATTCAAGAGCTCGAGGCTCTTGGCATGCTCCAGGAGTTTTTCTAATCCATCTAGAGAAAAAGTGCGGTTTTTATACTCGGTGGCGAGTCGTTTGACTGTAGACGCTAAGAGGCTCTGGGCTCGATCTCCGGCAGAAGCGAGGAGTAGAGAACAAGCTTCTATATCGCACAATTGAGTCGCCCCTACCAGAGGGGCAATCAAAAAGTCGATCGCATTATCATACCTCCGAACAAAGGAAGCGAGCTCTCTCTCGAAGGGCGCACGATTCTCTAGCGCTGCATAAGAGGATTTAGCCCGTGTTAATAATGTATGAAACTGTTGCATCTGCTCTTCATTGTCGCTCTGATAGTGCTCTCCTAAATAGTCAATGGCTAACCAGATTCTTGTAGGAAGCGTATTTAAAGGAAAATTGTAGGGAAACTCTAATGAGAGCTTAGACTTTCCAATCTCTAGTAGTAGCAAAAATATTCCTTCGTTCTCTTCTGAAGAGAAAAGAGTCTGACCGGAATAGCTTCGCTGCGCTTCGAATAGAGGTAGTAACACCTTAAACTGTTTCAGTTGTTCGTCGTTGTTGGCCTGATAGTTTTTTCCCAGCCAGCCCATTGCTTTCTGGATTCCTAGAGGGCGCATGTTCTCAAAAAGTCTATGAAGAGATTCAGGTGGGAGTTGGGGCTGCCCAGTCTTTAGCATATCCATAACGGTCCCGTCGACCTCTTCAGGCGTAAGAAGTATAGGAGAAACCTCGTGGTTCACCATCCCTGGTAGTTGTTCCGGGGGCTGAAAATTTCTGAAAATAGCAGAGCGCCGTGTCAGAGCTCTCACTCTGTCGTCTGTAGTCGCCTCTGGCGAGGCGGGCTCCTCAATAATCATAGAGAGGCGTTTAGTAACATTAGGAATAGCAGGAATCATGGGTATACTCTATTGGAGGGTGCAGCAGCGGTTTGTATCCCGCCACGCTTTTGTAGTCTGAAGTGCATCGATCAACGTAGGAGAGTCAAGCTTTAGAAAGATTTCTTTAAGCTCCTTGAAGACGTTGTATTTGTCTGCGATAGGAATGAGCTTTTCAAGCTGAGCAAAATTCAAAAGAGGTTCATCTTCTGAATAGAGCTCGGATACTGCATGCTTTAGAAGGGTGGGAAAGTGCTCTTGAGAAAGAGAGTAGACTTTGTCAGCCAGTGTGGAGCGTTTCGTAGACACAGCTAATATCAGCGCCTTTAAGAGCCTAGATCCTTGAATAGGAAGATCTTTTTCTATGGCAAACTCCAGGAGACGATCCATCATCGTAGGAGTGAAGGCATCTAAATTGAGGGCTTTTTGCGCAGCTGAGGTATGCTCTCTAGAAAAAGCGAACAACCTATCAACTAGCTCCATCTGATTTTTTTCTAACCCAAACAACAGCGCCTTTGAAAGCATAGCTATTGGTATCGGAAATTTATTTCGGTCAGCAATTTCGAGGAGAGGATTGAAGATCTCGAGATCGAAGATACCGTCAGAGGATAAGAGCTCAAATTTTTCAGCCAGATGAAACAGCGATATACACTGCTGCAGCTCCTCCTCGTTTCCAACTAAATGACTCATAGCTTGCGCGATTCCAAGCTGGCGCGTTTTTTTAGGCAGCTCGCAAACAAAGGGAGAGTCGCTAGGATCGTAGCCGCATGCGATCATCAGCTGAAGGATTCCTCCGATCTCAACAGGGAGGAATGTCCAATGAGAAGAAAGTAGATCCTGCTCTTCTGCCAAATTGTATAAGGCCTGAAATTGTTCCTGCTGTTCACACTCATTCGATTGATAGTTTTTCTTTAGATACTCGTGGGCAGGTAGCTTCGGTTCTGTGTTATCAGCTAGATGGTATTGCCCCAGATAGCCCATGGCCTTTTCAATAGCTCGATGGCGCTCGAAGGGGGGCAGCCCTCGAAGAAACTGATGAGTCAGTCCCGGCTGTTTTGTCGCTAAGGTCAGGAGAACAATTCCTCCGAGCTCGTCATGAGTGAAAGTCGCTGCATCGAGATTGAAGGCATCCCGATCGCATTGGAAGGTAGCTTCGGCTAGTCGGTAAAAGTCGCTGGCTGAATCTTCAGCCGGAGAATTATTTAAAAGAGAGAGAGGCACTATTGTGTAGGCAGGAGGAATAGTCATAAGTCTAAAGTTTGTTTTTTTATAATAATGTGCAGCATTGCGTTTCTGTTTCTATCCAAGAGGTTATTTTCAGCCAGGGCCTGTCACAGTTTTACTCCAATCGTAGTTATGTCGGGCTTGAGCCTACCTAGTGCATAAGAGAGGGAAATATCGAATATTTCTGGAGTAAATGCGTTGATTTTGATGCCCTTCTCTTTCGTGCTCTTCCGAAAATCATATTTTATTTAGATCTTGAAGAAGCCGGATGCAAATATCAGGGTTTTCAATCGTAGAGTCGATACCTTCTTGAATAAGGAGTTGGATCTCAGGGAGCGCTTCATTCGGATCTAGCAGATTCAGGAGCTTTTGGAATGAAGCCGGTAAAAAGGGGGTTTCCTCATACTCGCAAATAAGCTGTTGGATCGCAGAGATTAGGACTCTCTGAGTTTGTACTCCCGGATAATCAAGAAATGGGAAGTGGCTCGTCATCGTATTCGATTTTACTGCCTTTACCAGATAAGAGGCCAAAAAGAGATTTGCTTTTTCCGGGTGTGCTTTGGCAAAAGAAGAGAGTTGCTGATCATCGACTAAGGTGTATAAGTGCTCAAAGTGCTCAAATTGATGGATGAAGTCTTCTTTTTTGCTTCTTCCTAGAGAATCCAGGGCTTCTGAGATTCCCTGCCGGAGCATCTGGGTAGGAAGGCTATTGATAAATTGAAAGAGGCTCTCAGGCTGTTTTGCAGAAAAGCAGAGCTTCTCTCCAGCCAGGGAAAATAGATCCTGAAACTGTTCTCGTCTCAGCGGATTGTCAGCGTGATAGTATTTTTTAAGCAGAGCTATGACTTTTTTGATATTAAGAGACTTTTTAAAAAGTGGGGAAGAGAGTCTGGGCACGCCTTTATCTATCATGAGAAGGACGATGGGACTAAGCTCTTCAGAAGAGAGCGAAAAGCAAGGAAAGGCGATTCTTTTTTTGTGAGCGATACGACATAACTGATCAAACTGAGTCAGTAGTTCCTCATTGCCAGCTCGATAACAGCTTCCGAGAAAACTTAGCGCTCTTTTCATGCCTTCTTTCTGCAGATCTACAGAGAGAGAGGAGAGAAATTGCTCTGTAAAATCGGGGACTTTCGTTGTTAGTGTTAGTAGAACAGCAGCACTGAGCATTTCATATGGGAGCTCTCTTTGCTCTCGAATTGTATCGATGAGTAGCAGAGTGCCTTTTTCAGTAAATCCATAGGTGCCGGCCTCATTTGAGGCAATCATGTTGCATAAATTGGAAAAGATCCCTGCATCGCAAGTCATTTGAATGGCAAACTGTAAAATATCCTCATCGTAGTACCACTTTGTTTGATGTTTATGGCTAGGATCAGGAAACTCCGGAAGTGGCTTACCCAGCATTTTACACCACTCCATCACCCAGTCTAAAAAGAGGTGGGGAGAATCTTCGGGCGGAGCTGCGCTTAGAATAGACACTTTGCTTTGAGCGAGGTGATAGGCTGGCTGGGGCGGTTGTTGTATGTGTTGCAGTGCCTCTCTGTTAATTTTAGCACAGAGCGAATCTGTGCAGAAATCAGACAAATGATCGATGGACTCCATTCGAGATGGATTTGGGCGAGATATATTCATTCGGAATAACAACTTGGAGTAAAAAATAGGGTGATACGCCGAAGAGTATAGAGGATGAACTAATTAAATTCAGTTCTTTTTCTGGCGTAGAAGCCGGAAGCGGCGCTGATCAGAGCGCAGCAGATCAGAAACCAGATGGCGATATTTGGCTGCGTGCGATAGATGAGAAAGGTGATCAAAATGGGCGCCATGCCCATCAAGGCATAGACGATGTTGTAGCAGAGCGCGATGCCGGTGTAGCGCGCTTCAGTGGGAAATCCCGAGGAAAGTAACGGGAAATAACTCGCGATCGAAGCGGAAATCGCAGTTTGGTAGAGCATCATAAAGAGGATCAGAGCTGCAAGATTGCCGAAGGCGAGTAGGTGAAAGAGCGGAAAAGCCATGGGGATAAAACCTAAAGAGGCGATCAGAAACAGAGTGAGTGCGCCCCAGCGATCAGCCAGATAGCCGAAAAGAGGCAGGGTTACAGCCGACCAAGCCAGTCCATAGGTCATGGCGAGATAGACCGTACTCGGAGTGTAGGCGAAATAGGTGCTGAGATACGTGGGCAGATAGAGAGAAAAGATGATGAGGCCTGCGAGAAAGACCGTCATCCCGATGCCGGTAAACACATTGGTGCGATAGCGTCGCATAAGCAGCAGCAGCGGCTCTTTGATCGATTTTTTCCGAGAGCGCTTGGAGTCCCACTGAAGAAATTCAGGCGTTTCATGCATCTGTTTGCGAATGAGATAGTTGGCAAATGCGAGCAGGCCACCAAAGAGAAAAGGCATCCGCCATCCCCATTGTAGAATCTGCTCTGTAGTGAGCGTGCGAGAGAGGATAAAGAGAATCAGAGAGGCCAAAAGAGAGCCAAGGCCGACACTGGAGATCACAAATCCGGAGTAGAGGGCGCGTCTGTTTTTACCGGCGTGCTCATGGACGACAGTAATCGCCCCCGGCAGCTCAGCGCCGAAAGAGAGCCCTTGCAAAACGCGCAAGGCGACGAGCAGCACAGCGGCGCTCTCGCCGATCTGGTCTCGCGTCGGCAAACACCCCATCGCAAAAGTCGCTCCCGTCATCAGCATCATCACAGATAAAAACGTGCTTTTGCGGCCAAACGTGTCACCAATCATGCCGAAAATCACACCGCCAAAAGGCCTTGCAATGTAGCCGACGGCAAACGCGCCGAACGCTTTCATCTGGTTGATCCAGAGCTCACTGCTAGAGAAAAAGAGGGTATTGAGATAGGCGACCATCATCCCATAGACGATGAAATCGTAGTATTCGAGGCCGGCTCCGAGACTTGCGAGCCAAGTTGTTTTCCGCGCTCTTTGCGACATAATGGAAATGAGCATCGCACTCTCCTCGATTGATGGCAAGAAATGATTGAAACTTGACTATAAATTATCGTTATTCAATCATTGGGTCTTTAACACAAGGAGTTCATATGAAAAAAATCGTCTCTATCAGCCGTATTCTGAAATGGTCCGCCATTGTCATCTGTATGTTACTGCCACTACTCGAAGCTGGTTACTGGATCACAGATGGATATTCGCGTCTCATTCCCTACTTCACAGCGAACCCGCTACCTACATTTGGCGAGTGGCCTGTAGGCTGGTCTGATTTGACGGGAATGCAGAAAGGCTTAAGTTTCTTATCCAATCTCATCACGACCGTGTTTTCCATGGCCTCGCTTGCCTATCTTGCGAAGACGTTCGCATCGATAGAAAGATTGCAGCTGTTTGCCAAGGAGAATGCGGCGAATGTAAGAAAAGCGGGATGGGCGCTGATTGGAGCTGTGATCGCAGCACCCATCTCAACGGCGTGCCTCTCTTTAGCTCTTACCTATCGCAATCCCGTGGGCCATCGCAATCTCTCGATCTCATTCGGATCGCCTCAACTGATTCATCTGGGATTTGGGCTGGCGCTTCTCTTGCTATCCTGGATTCTAAAAAAAGCTGCTGAGATGCATGAAGAGCAGCAAGGAACGGTGTAAATATGCCTATTTACGTACATCTCGATGTGATGCTGGCGAAAAAGAAGATGCGTTCCAAGGAGCTAGCTGAAGCGATTGGCATTACAGAGCAGAATCTCTCGATACTGAAGACGGGAAAAGCGAAAGCGCTGCGTTTGAGTACACTGGAAGTGATCTGTGAGATTCTCGAATGCCAGCCAGGAGACTTGCTGGAGTTTAGAGAAGAAGAGTCAGGACAGCTCGAATAAAAAAAGGAACAGGATAAATAGGATCGCCTACGGCGGCAGGGTTAGCCGGATAGCAATATGTTTACGGCGGATACAGCCGCCGGGGGCGCTAATGCGA
>JAJFMM010000045.1 GCA_021772165.1 Chlamydiota bacterium
GCGCGCGGATCTCTTCGGGCTCGGCAGAGGTCGAAACGTCAAAGTCTTTCGGTTGCTGTTTGAGAAGTAGGTCTCTGACGCCTCCACCGACGAGATAGGCCTTGTGGCCTGCCTGCCTGAGTTTTTCTATGACCTGCAGGGCGTGCGGGTCAACTCGATCGGGAGGAATCTGATGCTCTTCGAATGTATATGTTTTCGGTTGCACTAAAAAAGGGGTAATAGGTTTCAAATGCTCCCATTGTACTGTTTTTTTGTGTCGGAAGTCAAATAGAAGCTTAGGATAAAAACTCTTATCTGTTGTAGCATAGATAGAATTTTTGGTTGTCACATGATTCGTACGCATCCTTTTGGCCATCTCCTCGGAGGGATCCTCCTCGTAGCGGGTACTTCGATTGGCGCTGGGATGTTAGCGCTGCCGGTGGTGACCGCTCAGGGGGGCTTTCTGCCTTCGTTGGGCATCTATGCGCTCTGCTGGGCGTTTATGAGCTGTACGGGCCTGCTCCTGCTGGAGGTCTGTCTACGACTTCCTCCCGATGCAAACCTTGTCTCGATGGCGGGGGCCTATCTGGGGCGGCCCGGCAAGGTGTTTGCCTGGGTGCTATACCTTTTTCTTTTTTACTGCCTCTCGATCGCCTACGTTTCCGGCGGTGGCGGGCTGCTGCTCGGTTGGACGGGACTCTCTGTGCCCTCTTGGGTCGGCGGCGCTCTTTTCGTTCTGATTCTCTCTCCCTTTGTCTATTTCGGTGCAAAAGCGGTCGATAAGATCAATTGGGTTTTAATGACGGGATTGATCATCTCCTACCTGATTTTTGTGTCTCTGGGAGTTACCCATGTAAAGCCCTCCCATTTACAGGTCATGAATTGGCCGGTCTCGATCCAGGCACTGCCTGTTATTTTCACCGCTTTTAGCTATCAGGGGGTTATCCCTACGCTCACCACCTATATGAAGCGAGATGCGCGCCGGCTCAGGCTGGCTATCCTCGGTGGTACTACTCTCTCTTTTCTCATCTACATTGTCTGGGAGTTTCTGATCTTGGGGATTGTCCCTTTAGATGGGCCTAGCGGATTGGCAATGGCGGGTAGCCAGGGGATGACTGCTGTAGAGCCACTCAAGACGCATCTTAGCTCCGGCGTCGTTTACGCGATTGGTCAATGTTTTGCTTTTTTTGCGATTACGACCTCCTATTTGGGCATCACGTTGGGACTGATGGATTTTCTTGCGGATGGGCTGCGTATGCCGAAATTGGGGATTCGTCGTTTTTTTCTCGCCGTGCTGACTTTTGGTCCGCCACTTGTTGTGGCTCTGACCTATCCGACTATCTTTCTTAAGGCTTTAGGATTCGCCGGCGGCATCGGATGTGCCCTTTTGTTGGGCTTTCTGCCGACGCTGCTCGCATGGATTGCGCGCTCGCAGCATCCCGAGGAGCCTGTGTTACTAGGCGGCGGCCGTAAAGTTCTTTTTCTTCTTTTTCTCTTCGTTATCTTAGAGCTGGTCATGGAAATTCGACACGAGCTGTGGTAAATATTTTTCCATTTGGGTTATGGAGATCTTATGAGCCCAAAGAAAAGCTTTCAGCAGATTTTTATCCTTGTCGTCACTTGCCTGGCAGTTGTGCTGATGATATCCGGCGTTTTCTATCGTAGACATTTAGCGAGTCAGCCTGTTCCGATTATGGTCGTGGATGGCCATCCGAGCATAGGCTCAAAAGACGCGAAGATCGGGATGCTGCTCATAGAGGATTTTCGCTGCTGCGCCTGTCAGTCCTTCATCGATGAGGTTTTTCCTAAGGTAAAAGAGAAGTACATCGACACGGGGATCGCTTACTGCATCTTGGTGCCTGTCGCTTTTCTCGACGGCTCGAAACCGCTGGCCAATGCAGCTCTTGCGGTGTTCAAGATTGCTCCATCTCGTTTTTTCCCCTACGTACATGCCATTTTCAAGCACTTCGGCTTGCGCGAGATCCATGGTTCCGAAAGAAATGAGCTGGTCAAGATCGCCGAAGAGGTCGGCGGCATCGATCTAGAAGCTCTGGAGAAGTGCGTGGAGTCAAACTGCTACTTTCCCGACCTCGATCGTAATTTAGACTGGGCCGAGAGAGTCATGGGTAAAGACTTTGGGGTGCCTTCGCTCTACATCAATGGAGTACCGACTTCGACGGCCTCTATTGAGGCAATTGGTGGGCGGATTGAGAAGATGAAGAGGGATCTGTGAAGCTGAGAGAGTGGGGACTGACTTTTGCTTGGATGGTTGCTCTCGGCGGCATGCTGGTGAGCCTGTTTTTTAGCGCCGTCTTGCTCAAAGAGCCGTGCAATCTCTGCTGGTATCAAAGGATGGCTCTCTTTCCTCTCGCCATACAGCTTGGGATTGCAGCTTATCACTCCGATAAGGGGGTGACTCGTTATGCCTATCCGCTCTGCTTTTTAGGCTTTCTCATGGCGCTCTATCAATCTATTTTGCCACTGATGCCTGCGGCAGCAGCCTCTTGCGGCAGCAACGGCAACTGTTTAGAGGAGATGCCTATTTTCTGGGACATTCAGTTTCCGTGGCTCAGCGCCGCAGGATTTGTCCTTATTGCCGGGTTTATATGGATTCACCGGGGGCAGAATGCGCCTCCATCACAGCATCAAAGTCAGCAATAACAACCTCATTGCCAGATCTGTGGTGTAGAGTGGCTTCTTCATACTTGTGGGATTTACAGGCATTTATAAAAACCTCAGTATCAATGCCGTTTTCTTTCAGGTGGTTAAGCATTGTGCAGATTCTTGCTTTTTGTGGCTCAACAGAGCTAAATGTGCGTGAGTTATGCTCTTCAATAGATTGTTGGTACGCATCAAAAATATCTGGGTAAATATCTTTTTCTCTTCGATCAGTTTCCTTAACAAAGAAGCTTAAAAAGTATTGCGCGCCATGCATACTATATTCGTAGTAAGTTCCAAGGCCATAGGGCTCAAATTTAATAAATACTTGGTTCTCTCCAACTGCAGCTGGATTTATTTTTCCACATAGAAGGTGGGTATTTCCTCCGGGAAGAAGTTGTTCAGCATATCCTTCAGGATTATTTTTGCGAATATCAATTCCAAATTGCATTGAATCCTTATGGTGGGAAGTGTGCCCTTTACTTGGGTCTCTGACAGATACAATGATGTTGTCGGGGCCGTTTAGGTTATTTGCGAATTTGTAATAGTTTTTAATTAAGTTCCAAAGAGTGCCATGCGGATCATTAATGGTGTAAGATCCTCTTCCTATTTCTCTCCCTTCTTGAGCTTCTGCAAAAGCATGAATTTTATGCATGGTTTCAATGATTTTATTTTCTAATTCTAGAGGTGATTTCAGGAATGAAAAATCAGCGCCAACAGATGCATTAGGATCAACAGGTTCAAACATACCTGAAGAGTCACCCGCAGCATCACTGTCCAATAGAGAAGAATGGGCTTCTGTAGGTAATCCCAATAGAGAGTTAGGACGTCCTCTACGTTCAATGTCATTAGATTCGGCTGCAGATCCTGGAAGAGAGGGGGCAACAGTTCGTGAGTTGTCTAAACTGACTGGTACGATATCATGGGGGAGTTCAGTTTCGTGCAGCTCTTCTATGGCCAAACTTTGAGGAGCATTCAGACTCAGAATTCTGGGTAATTGAGAAGGCGGAATCGAGAGGTCTCTTATTTGCCCGTCTGGGTAGTTGTCATTAAGGATTCTCAGTATATTTAGTAATTCATTCCGGTCGATCTGAATTGGCCCTCCATGAGAACCGTACATTGGGTCTAGAAAAATCGGTGCAGATGGGTGGTTTGCGACTTGTTGAATCATTTGGGTGAGATCCATTTGGGATCTAGGATTGAAGACGTCTATCTCTTGAGGCGGAAAATTTATCCTGTTGTTTTCCGGGAGGAGATCGGCTTCATCTGTTGGTAGCGCTATGCCGGATCTTCGAGGTACTTGGGTCAATCCTAAAGCGGCAACTAGAGAGGCCATTAGCCAATGTCCTAATGGTCTAGGACCATCATTAGACGCTGAACTATCATCAATAGGTGTAGGTATTGGGGCTGGTGGCGGAGGCAGTACCTGAGGAAAGATTGGATCGGCAACCGGGTTGCAGGAATGATAAGCGCAATACGCCACAGTGATTGCTGCGATAGCACCCAGTCCGAAGATTACCGTTTTTTTGATAAGAGAAGGCGTCGGGGAGGATGGAAGATCCTTTTTGAAAGAAGTGGGAGGCGGGATGATGGGTTGATCGGGTTGAATACGGCTGGTTGTAGGGGAAGGCGAGGGGGTAACAGGAATGGCTACAGGTTCGGGCAGGATGCTGCTTGTTGTCGGAGGAGGATTAACAGGAACGTCAACTGGTTCAGGCGGGATATTGCTAGTTTTCGGGAAATAACATAGCTGACTCTTTATGGCATTGTATGCAGCATAAACGGCATCTGCCAAAAGAAGGAAGGGCGTCGAGAGGATGTAGAGAGCTAGTTTTGTTGTTTTAAGAAGTGTCGCAGATTCCTGATCGGGATAGCATTGTCTTGTAATTGGTAAGCAGGAAGTAATTCTTTGAATGGACATACTGGCGATTCTCTGGGTTTATTTAGTATGTATTATAGTGGAATTGTTTTTATTTGTCTTTTGTAGTTTTTGTTTGAATTCCTTGTGAGCGTTTGGGCGTTGAGTTGTTCTAAAAAACTTTATATAAACGATGCCATTTTCTGTCGGACGGTAAATTCTTTATTGGGATTAAGGGTTAGTTGTAAATGATCGAGAGAGGTTGTTTTAGAGTGGTAAAAAATTTACTTTATTTTCGAGATAAAGAAAAATGTTATTTATGTTGAAGTAGTGAAATAGTTTCTCTATGATAATTCAAACAAAAATCAAAGAGGGTGTAGAATGAGCGCAGTCAACCTGTCAACAACTAACGGCGAAAATCACATCT
>JAJFMM010000046.1 GCA_021772165.1 Chlamydiota bacterium
ATTCGCACTTTCGTAGAGGCTTGTCCAACTCTTCGCAGGATCAATTTGAGAGGTCGCACGCTATTTAGTGATGAAGTGATCCATGAACTGATGCAAAACAGACAGTGGGGGCTATTTGCTCCTCCAGGAAACGATAGTGAAGTCGTAGGTCCGGATGAAGATTCTATGCTGCATCCAAGTAATCTAAGAATTGCTCAACAAATACTAGAGAACGCAAGGGAATAATTATGCCTCTTTCCACGAGACCACTTAGGGAAGGTCTGGGTAATTCATATTTTCAATCTCGAAGATTCAATGGTGAGGGTTTGTGATGTTGCGTTTATTGAATACCGGGATGGGTTACATGGGACTTTCTAGAAAACAGCCACAAAGTGGCGAGATCTCCTTGATCGACTCACGCATTGCCGATGTTGTTAACAATGAGTTAAAGAATAATCTTTCTCTTCGTGAGGCTGCTCTATTAGCAGGAACTTGTAAAAGTTTTAGCTCTTTCCGAGATTCTGCATTAAAGGCAGAAATGCTCATGAATGAACTAGAGGATAAACAGGTATTCTGGAGTGACATTGGGAAGTGCAGGGAGGTTCTCGGCTTTGAATGTGATACCTTTCTTCCTCGTGTCTTGAGCAAAGTTTTGAATGGCAGGTTAGGCACGTCGTATGGGAAAGATTTGTTGAAATTGCTTCGGGAAAACTCCAGTGACAAGATCACGGCGCTGAATCTTATCGATCAGGAGATTTCCATCCCCGGACTCAGAGAGATTACACGGAGTTGCTCAAATTTAGATTTCCTCACTCTCTATTTCAACGGTGATGAGCTGCAAGAAATCGATCCTGAGTGGCTTCAGCGCTTTGCTGATGCTAATCCGCGGTTGCAGCAGATCAAATTGATCAGGAATGCTGGACCCAACTACAGAGAGCAGAGAATCTATTCCCCACTTATACCGAAATGAATTCAAAACTTGTACGCAATAAAGCACCCAGAAGGGTCAAGTGGGTACTTTGTGTAGAATTTAGGGAGACCTCTATTTTTTTATCAGTGAGAGGCCTGCTGTCACACGGTCATCTTTGAGCGTGTGTGTGTAGGAGAGCCGCAGCTTCCAGTTCGAGCTGATCCAGGTGAAGAGATCTGCTTTAAATTCATTGTAGGGCTTCTGATTGTCTCGAAGGAAGCCCTGGTGCGACTGCAGATGGCATTCCCAGAAGGGCGTAAGCCGGATGAAGGCGCTCATCAAAACAGTCATTCGACGATCGGAGAGAGGCGAGATGCGTAGTTCAGATCTTTCTTGTGTGACATCCAGAATAAAATTCTCATGATTCGCTTTTCTCCAGTCGTAGTGCGAGCGGTAGCGCAGCTCGAGGGTAAAGGCAAAATCTTCATTGACGGTCCAGCGCAAGCGTGAATTGGAATGATCGAGTACCTGATCCTGAAAATCCCATGCATTGTGTGTAGAGAATGTCAAAGAGGCAAGGTTCCATTCGAGATCGAGATAGGCTTTGTAGACAAATTGCGGGATCACCGGATCTTTGAAAAAGGCGTTGGCATAGACATTGGCTGTGAATGAGGCGTCTGCAGAGGAGCGGCGTTTGGAAAAGAGTGAGTTTTTTATACCAACTTGGATCTGGTTGATCTGATCGATGCCATCTTGGATGCTGAAGATGAAGTGGTCATTGGGCGAGGAGGTCGGTTTAGAGAGTCCGTAGTAGTTGGCGTAGGGCTCGATCACATGGCGGTAGCGGCGGTAATCGCGGTGCGCCTTGGCAAGTGCGCTCCCTCCGTAGACAAGGCTCGCCAATCCTTGTGCATCGTGATCCTGGCTCGTTCCATAATAGATCCCGATCAGACCGACCTTGGGCGTAACGATGAGCGGACCTACGTGAATGGGGCGGTAGAGCAGCGGTCTCGCATCGAGTCTGACGGAGTGAAAGCCTAGGACTTTTTGCAAGAGCTCATTGGAATAGACGAAGTTAAGGTAGGAGGCTTTGGCACTGACGTTGTACATCACACCAGTTTTTGCGATCTGGCCAGGTCTCGCTGTGAAGTAGACGGTCGGGAGGTCTTGCTTGATCGAATCGAAGATGTTGACGCGAGGTCTTGCTTTGACGGAGACGAGCACGTCAGAATCGCGATGGTGCAGGTAGAACATCGTGCGCTTGCCTGTGTTGACCTCAAAATCGTCGCTTTTAAAGTCGTTGGGCATCCGCACGTCACTGTATTTGTCCCAAGTAAGCTCTGTATGTGTATTGCCGTTTTCACTCTCTGATTGGAGCGCTCCTTGCAGGCGGTAGCGAAACTGCGCGTCGGGTGCGTTCTCAAATCTGTCTGTCGATGCGTAGCTTTTCGTAACGAAGGTGGTGCGCCCATGTTCCGGGAGAAACTCCGATTCGAGAGCGCCGCCCCAGCCGGTGCGCCAGCGATAGTCCACTCTGCCGTAAAAGGCCCAGTCGCGCCACGAGTAGAGCTGGTAGCGGAGCATCGCTCTGGGTCCTTGTCCTTTATCCCAGTTGACCGAATAGCGAAAGACCGGCTCTTTGAGCTTCTTTAGATTGATCTTAAACGAGGGGAGCCAGATAAAAGGCATCTTGAAGAAACGAAAGCGCACTTTTTTCGCGGAGAGCTGATCATCTTTCATCAGCTGTACGCGGCCTGCGTGGATATCCCACGAGCTATCCATGTTTTCGCAGGTGGTGAAAAAGGCGTTGGTGACTTTGTAGCCGCCATCGGCCTGCAGGTCGATCTTGTCGCCTCCAATATACCAGAGTGAGGAGAAGGTCTTTCCGTCATGCACGGTGCCACTTCTCGTCAGAAAATCATATTCCAGTTCGCTGCCGACGTAGACGCGATCTTTGTACTGGATCATGAGAGCGCCTTCGGCCTCTAGGCGATGTACGGGCTTGCCATCTTCGATACGTTTAACAATCTGGATGCTTTTTGCCTGGATGCGCAGATCCTCTCCGCGCACAACACCGCCCTCGGAGGTGTAGAGAATGCCATTTTTATACTTGGGATTGCGCAGATCAACGGTAACGTCGAACGGCTCTACTTGCGCAGATGCAACCTTTTTAGAAAAAAGGGGCAGAGGCAAACACGCAATCGCTAGAAAAAGGCAGAGGTTTCGCATGGGTAAATAGGATACGATACGAAGGGTAGCGAAACAACTTGGAAAATTGGAATTTTGACAAGGAAGCTCCTCTGAATTTTTTTCTGGAGCGAATGACCATTGCCGCTAGGCAAGGCATGAGTGAAGATAAAAATTCAGAGGTTAAGCTGACGCAGTCAAAAGCCAAGTTTTTAAGTTGTTTTGCTACAGATCTTGTCAGGAGTAGAGATAGGAGTTTAAAATCCCTTCGATCATCTCTTGGCGTGTAGAGTCGCTCGCTTGCTGAAAACTGAGGCCGTTTTGCACGATGTTTGCAAACGACTCTCCTTCAGAGCGTCGTTTTAGAAAATTGCTGACATAGACGCCGCAATTGTAGCCGTCGCCTTGATGGCGGATCGTATTTTCTGTGATCGTCCATCCCTCTTTTCCATAGCTATCGCAGATCTCTTGCATCAGTTCTGGTAGCGAATGCTCTGGATAGTTGGTCAGGCGATCGGAGGCTCGATCTTGTACGGAGAGTCCTTTTGGATCGTAAAACTCGATGCTCTGATTTTTCTTATCCACCATGGCCATCATCACATGATCGCGAAGGGTTCCTTTCACAACGATCGGAATGGCGAGAAGATCCTTCTCTAGACTAGGAAGTGGGGGAAGAGGAGCTTTTAGATCGAGACTGTTTCTGATGCAAAAGGGTGAGAAGAAATCAACGTTTCGACTCGCAGTTTGTTTCGCATATGTTTGTAGGTGAGAGCCGCTCAAACAGCTGCCGTTTTTAAGCGCCATAACGGTTTGATAGCAATTTCCTGCCTTTTCTGCAGTGGGCCAAAAATCTAGACCCTTCAGTAGGAGATTAATCTTTTTTTGATTTAAGGGGATGGTAACAAAAAGACTCTGCAGGGCTCTAAACGCGGATTCGATAATTCCAAAAAATTCCTTGGTCTTTCTCACGAAAGAAGAGGGAATAAAGTTAGGATTAACACGGAGCTGGTTAGTTGTAGAAATGTTCATGCTATTATTATATACAAAATCGTAATTAACTTCATTTATTAAAATAATTACTATTCAGTAGCGCGCATGAGTAGCCCGAAGAGGGCGTAACGGTTTTGGGGATTGCCTTGGCGGATCGCCTGCAGGAGAAAATCGATATTTCTAGAGGTAGCTATCGCCACAAAGGAATCGATCAGGAGTCTGGAGGTCTCTTCAGCTGTGAGGGTGAAATCAGATTCGAGGCGCATTTTCCAGGGAAGAATAGGTCTGAGGCGAATCAATTCAGCGTCTTTTTGCCGCATAACCCAGAGCTTAATGTACTCTTCGTAAGGGCCCTCTTCCTTGAGGCGGTAGAGTGAGAGGTGGCAGTAGTCGCGGATCAGGGGCGAGGTCAGGATCGCGCAGCCCTCTTTGAGCAGTTCAATTGCTTCGGGTGTGCGCAGATTTTCCAAGAAGGTGATGGTGGCGGGAATGAGATCGATCTGCTGCGCTTCAAAAATTCGTCTGGCTAAGACGACGAATTTTTTCTGTTCTAGATGGGCTAGCTCTCCCAAAAGCTGCTCTCGCATGGAGAGGGAGAGACTTAAATTGCAGGTTTCGTCTTGGCTGCGCAGTTCTGCAGAAGGGATCGCTTTCCAAATGCCCATGCTTCTTCCCGGGGACGGAAAGGGGCTGAAGGCGAGGTCGCGTGAATCTTGGATCAGGATCTCTTCGGCCGCGAGTAGGCAGCGAGAATCGCGCAATTGGGAAAGAGAGACGGCTGCATTGACGCGCACTTGCAGATTGTTGGAGACCACGAGCTTGGCTAGTGTATCGCCGGATGTCGGGATTTGTGCTAGAGCTGAGATCGCTAGGAGGTTTCTATCGAGTGCCAGTTTTTCGAGTTCGGGTATATAGGATCTCTCACCCAGATGATAGAGCGTCAAAATGGCTGCAATTTTGACGTTGTCCATGGGAGAGTTTGCCAATCTTTTGAGCTTTTTCATGCTGAAGGTATCTTTGAGTGTACCCATTGCAAAGGCGCACGCTTCAAGTTCAGGTCCAAAGTGCTGGGTGATGCGCTTTCTCAATATCGGTAGAAGATCATCGCGTCCGAGCCTTGCGATGTTCAGGATCGATTCGACGCGCACTTGAGGATCGAGATCGTCGAGGAGCCGTTTGAGAGCGGCTGTTGCATCACTAGTGCCGATCAGCGCGAATAGTGAGGGGAAAAAAGGGCGGAAAAAAGGTGGGAGACGGACCATCAGGCCTTCGATCTGTCCCACGGCATGCGGATGTTTTTTCAGCGACATGTAGTAGGCCGCTTCCATCCGAGTGGAAAGAAAGGGTGAGGACATAGCGCGGCTGAGTAGTTCGCTGACGCGATCATCGTCTAATTTGGCGATGAAGTGCAGCGCAATCATCTGAATCTGCGGATCGTTGCTGTAGAGGCCTCTTTCTAAAATGTCTATCGAGGCGGAGGAGCCTGAAAGTCCGGCGCCGAAGAGTGTCATCGTAAAATCGCCGACATCTTCGCTCTGGATTCCATTAGCAAAAAAGATCTGTCCCATACGCTGCAGGACCTCGAAGTCATGACCGCGCTCGGCCGCAAATTTTTCGTAGCAGACAAGTGCTTCTTCAATACTCTGGCTTTGCATCATGAAAAGGGCGTGATGCTTAGGATCCGAAATCGATGCCTGAGCGAAGAGGAGTGAAGGAAGTAGCATCAACATTAAACGGATTTGAGAAAATCCCATAGATCGATCCCAATTTTAGCTAGCAAACGCCGGGTCGTATTCAGTGGTAGACCCATAATGTTGTAATAACATCCTTCGATTCTTTTGACAATGACACTTCCTCCTCTCTGTATGGCGTAGGCTCCTGCCTTGTCCATTGGGTGGAAGCTCTCGTGGTAGGCGCGGATCTCTTTTTCGGTGAGTGGATGAAACTCAACGAGAGACTCTTCTGCCGCAACGTATCTCTCTTGTCCCAGTGCCACTGTGACTCCTGTAAAGACGCTATGTTTTTTGCCGGCCAGCTCGCTCAGCATGGAGGTAGCCTCGGCAGGAGATTCCGGCTTCATGAAAAGGCGGCCATCGAGAGAAACAATGGTATCAGCTGTTAGAAGGGGGCTGTCGGGGAATTTATCCTGGAGGCAGAGGGCTTTTTTTGAGGAGACTTCGCAGACAAATGCTGCCGGATCACCATGGTAGGGAACCTGCGTCTCATCGAAAGAGGGCGCCTCTTGGGTAAAAGGAATCGTAAAATAATTTAGAATCTCACGTCTGCGGGGAGACTGAGAGCCCAAGATCAGTTTGTTCATATTGTCAGCTATGTTACAATGGGTTGCGAATAGTATAGGAGTTTTTTAATGCAAGTCAACCCTCGAACTTTATCTGAAAATCAGCAAACAAACTCGATGGGCTGTGTGGGATCCACGATTCGCCGGATCGCACAAGCGGTGATCTGTTTGGTTCAGCCTTTTTTCGACTGGATGGGCTGGCATTGGGAGGCTTCTGAAGAGACGCCTAAGATCGATGTGTCGTTTGAAGTGGCTCTTTTGGATGGGGTGCAGAAAGGCTTTGTTGCGCCGTCTGCTGTCTTCAAGCATTTTGAAAGACGCGTTAGTAGCTCATCTCAGGATAGAATTTATGAGGAATTGGGTAGAGATCAGCCTCTTTCCTATCGAGATCAAATTCTCAACGCCACCTGGCGCAATGCGCAAACGGTCATTGCTCGCTACCGAGAGCTTGGAAGAGGAGAGGCCAAAATGGATCCTTATCTTGTCGCCACGCATTTGGAAGCGGAGCTACAAGAAAAGATCGATCAGGCTAATGTCTCCACTGCAAGTTAGCCAGAAGTTGGTTGAATTGTAAGGGTGTTAATCCCAACTTTAACTGTTGAGTTAGCGTTTTCTCAGCAACTTTAGAGATTTTCTCTGTCGTCGAAGTGCGCTCTTTTGTTTCTAGAGCTTTTACTGCTGCTGGTGCTGTGTTTTTTGGGCCGGATATCTTCATAGCGTTCACGTCTGATTAATAAACGCATCTAGTTTATGCTGAAGGATCTAAAAAAGCTAGGAATAGTTTTGTCTCAAGGCATGCGGAGCAGGACATCTCTTACCATTTCGTGCCAATCTGTTGGAGGGGGAGATAGGGCTGCACTACAACACTGTTTGAGTGTGTTCACTGCAACAGCGTTGGTTTTAATTGCCGCATTGGAAGTTTCTGCTACCGGTGCCGGTTTAGGTGGCGTTGGGCGCGGAGCTAGTCGTTGTAGGAGTGTTTCCATCTTATTTCTTTTTTGCCGGTGTTTAGCACAACCCAGATTGGTGAGCTCCAGGCAATGTGGCCATCTTCTTGGGTGACGCGTAGGTAGTCGTAGGCGAATGGAAGGCGATCGCCGTCGTCAAACTCTACATTACCCTCTTTGTTTCGCATCTAGTTTGGGCTAAAGGATCTAAAAAAACCTCAGGAATAGTTTTGCCTCACGGCATGGCTAGCAGAAAATCTAGCACTGTTAGGTGTCTTATCGGAGGGGTAGGTGCGGCATTACCGCAACGCTGTTTGAGTGTGTTCACTGCAACAGCGTTGGTTTTAATTGCCGCATTGGAAGTTTCTGCTACCGGTGCCGGTTTAGGTGGCGTTGGGCGCGGAGCTAGTCGTTGTAGGAGTGTTTCCATCTTATTTCTTTTTCGGTTTTTTCACAGGAACTATGGTGTCTGATTTTTTGCCGGTATTCAGCACAACCCAGATTGGCGAGCTCCAGGCAATGTGGCCATCTTCTTGTGTGACGCGTAGGTAGTAGTAGACGAAGGGAGGGGTCTCTTCTTTCTTCGAATGGAAGGCAATTTCGCCGAGGCGGTCGCCGTCGTCGACTTCAAATTCTACATTACCCTCTTTGTTCGCATCTAGGGTCTTCCACTCTTCTCCATTGCGGATGATCACAGCTTCTTTAATCGGCTTGGTACCGATCGCAAAGCCGGAGATGTGGCGATTGTAATCGAGTCCGGGACGTATTTTTGTCTCGACTTCGGATCCCATGGGAAACTGTGCGAGGTTGAAGTGGACGATGATCTTTTCGCCGGTCGTCGCGTAGCAGGAGCGCTTAGTGAGGGCATCGATCAGAGAGGCTCGGTTATGTTCTTTCGCCAAAATAGCTGTCATACCGGCTGGATATTGCACCTGATCGGCGTCGTAGAGTTGGCTGTAAGGACCGCGATCGTCGTGGCCTCCTGCGACAAATCCGAAGCGGCAGCCTGCATTGAGCGCTTTTCTCAAAGAGCCTTCTGCGGATTCAGGGATGCTGTTTTTGCCGGAACCGCTGATTGGGAGGGGATTGCCCGCTTTGGCAGTGCATTCTGAAGAGCCCCAAGCGTTGTAGATCTCTGCAACATGCTCATATTCGGGTGCGAAATCGCTGAAATCGTAGGCCGTCGTCTTTCCCATAGAGAAAGTGGGGATGGAGATCATATCTTTCGGGTTGCTTGTCTTGTAGATCTTCTTCAGAGAGTTACTCTTTGTCTCCTTGCTGCGTAAAATGGGCTTAGCATCTTTTGTGTAGATGAACTGGCGAAGGCCCTCTGTTTTTGGATCGCCGTGCCACTGGAATCCGAGAAGAGCGACGAAGCGGTCATCTTCATTGAATTCAGTGACCTGCTGAGAGACTGATTTCCAGACGTCCGCAGAGGTCTCTTCTTCAGAATCGAAGTTAGAGGTTGCGATGAACTGGAGGGCTCTTTCGTCACGAGCATAACGCAGGTAGGACTCTATATTTTCCGCAGAATCAGCACGATCCCATTCTCCGTGAAGGACACCCCAGAAGAGACTTAAGGGGCTGTCAGAGAGACAGCGGATGGGTGCTGATAGGAAGGTTTCTTCTGTCAGCATGTTGAGTAGCTTGATCTTGTAGAGGCCCGCTTCATTGAAATAGAGATTGGGAAGGGCGATGAATCCCGTTTCGGGGATGAAGAGCTTCCAGTTGAGATTTTCGCGTAAATTTTCGTAGCTCAGGTCGATCAGCGTGTCTTCAGGGGCATTACAAGTGAGGTTTCCATACTTATCTTCAAAGCGAACGATGACGTCGAAGCGTCGATTTCTGGCAACGAGAGAGGGTGCGACCACTCTTAGGTTTTGCAAGACGTTGCCGCGAACGTCCATGCCAAATACTTCTGGCTGATCTTTGTATTCACCTTTGCCTTTGGTGTCGATGTAGAGGTGAAAGGGGCGGCGTCTTTGTGTGGTTTTTTGGCACGCATTGCCTTTTTCGGCTGTGCCGTCCGGAGATCCGACGTGGATGATGAAGCTTTCACCCTGTTTGATTTCGGAGGGGAGTGTGAATTCAAAAGATCCGTAGGGTGAGTCTGCCTTCGCAGCAGAAACGGTCTTACTTCCGGGAACTTCACCCCAGATGTAATTGGTCTTGTTTTTGGCATTTGTCTGAGGGATTTGCCAGTCGATGGGGCGCCCTTTGCTCTGCATATCGAAGCGCAACTTAGTGCCTTTTGGCAGCGGCGATGATGTCGTGTAGATGAATTTCCAGGTGGCGTTATTTCCCGCCAGGGCATAATTAGGTTCGCAATAGCAAATGGATCGGCGCATGAATCTCCTCAAAAAGAGCCCATTTTGCCTGAGCTACTGTTTCTTTGGCAAGGAGCAGGATTCTTTCAAAATTTTCCTGGGCGATACCAGGTCAATTCATGCTTGTTGTGGGAGAGATGCAGGATGCGGCTGGTTTCGATTTTTTCAAATTCTTTTAGGATAGCTTCGTTGCCTTTTCCTTGGAATTTCAGTGTGCATACGAGGTGAGCCTTTGTGTCTCTGGCCAGCCATTTTTCCAGCCAACGGAGGAGTTTTTCCGGATAGCAGGCAGCGTCGGAAAAGAGCCACTGCACTGAGCTGTCCGGCTCGAGCGTGAAGGCGTCTTTTTGGAGGAAAGAGACTCTTTCTAGAGATGAAATTTCAGGAGCGAGGGGTGCTCGGTCGACAGCGAGGATATTTGCTCCCAGCTGATCGAGGACCCAGGTCCAGCTTCCCGGACTCGCACCGATTTCCAGGCACTGGTCTCCCGCCTGAGGCATTGTTCCGATCAGGGTGAAGAGCTCCCAGAGTTTGAGGTAGGCTCTTGACGGGGGGATCGCTGTTTGGACAAAGTTTGGTGCGCCGTGAGGAAAGGGGCTCGAGCATTGAGAGGATGCGAGCAGTGTGTTTTCATTGAGAATCATCCAAGATCCAAGCGGTGCTTTGGGAAGAGAGCAGGGAAAAGAAAGCGGTTTGGCGGAGAAATAGGGCAGTTTTTTTTCGATGAGTGTGCCCTTTCGGACGTATTGAAACGGGTAAAAAGCCCAGAGACTACCTCTTATCCTAAGCTGCTTGGCTGCATCGGAGATGGAGGCGAAGGTGATTACTTCCAGATCGTGCCAGATATTTTGCGCCCAAGCCGCCTTTTGAGGTGCGTCGTCGACGAGAAAGAGGCGATCAAACCTCTCTGCACTTTTCGGCAGTTCGGCTGCGAGCTCCTCTTCAAAGCCCTCCGGTGCTAGATAGCCTGTTTTCATGATCGATGCTGGCGGTAGTATTCGCTCAAGCAGAGAGCCGTTGCCACAGAGACGTTGAGACTCTCGATAGAACCTGTGCCGGGAATGCGAATGAGGTGGTCGGCTTGAGAGAGCAGTTGTTTGCTGACGCCTTCTGTCTCAGATCCCAAGACAAGAGCTGCTCGGGGAGGAAAGCGGAAGTTGTAGAGCTCTTCTCCTTTGTGTGAAGAGGTGGCAATGAGAGCGTAGCGGTTTTCTTTGAGCCACGAGATAGGTGAGCTGAGAGGTAAAAGAGAGATCTCTTCTGCGCCGCCTTGTGCGATGCGGCAGCTAGAGGGGGAGAGCGCCGGTAGAATTTTTTTCTCTCCAATGATGCCTAGTGTGCCGAAGTGCGCTGCGCTGCGTACGATTGCGCCTAAGTTGTGAGGATTCTGTACGCCGTCGAGATAGATGAGGCAGCCATTTTTTGTGGAAAGGGATGAGGCCATCGGAGGCTTCTTAGCGAGTAGGCAGATCCCTTCGTGATGGACCGACTCGGAGATCTTTTCGAGCTCTAGCGGCTCCACGATATGGTAGGCTCTCTTCGTTTGTGCGCACCATTTGAGCAGCGGCTTGCAGCGCTTGAGGAGAGCCGGATCGAGATAGATGCGCACGATATCCTGCGGTCTTTTCTTCCAGATCGCTAAACAGGCATGGAAACCGTAGTATTTTAGTTCGGTAGTATTGAATTTCATGCGAACAATATACCATTGAGTTTGTTTAAGTTAAAGGCTTTGGAGCGAATTAGACTGAGGGTCGTATGTAAAGTAAAAAATTTGATTGTCGACCTTGTAGGAAAGGGCGACGCTGCCATCGGTAAAGCGCGTCTTTCCATCTTGGGAATAGGAGATGGAAAGAGAGATTCTACTGGAGGGGAAAGGAACTTCTTTAAGGTAGGGTTTGAGGTATTCATCCCCATTGATTTTTTGAAGAAGCTTTTGGGTGCCGGCCAGTTGGATGGCGCTGGACTCTTCGACGGTGCCTTTTCGATGGGCCTCGAAGAGGACCTCGAGCTCGTCGATGGTGTGAGGCATGGAGCCACCGCAGCCTTGAAAGATGAGGTTATGCTCTTTTGCCATCTCAGCTCCGAAGGCTTCGAGTAGCTTTTGAGTGTGACTCACTTGGGGTGCCGTTTTTTTACAGCCGCTGACGAAAAGCAAAAGTAGGCAGAGGCAACTAGCCTTAGGAAACACTGAACAACTCCATTTCGCAGATCTTGCGAATCTTTTCATCGAAATGCCTATTTTCGAACTCGCTAACTTGAAAAAAGTTAACTTCGTTCTCCAAATAGGCATTTCGATGAAAATCTTTCGCAATCTCCGCAAAAGCGAGTTATCCAGCGCTTCCTTTATAAAAGCCATAACGAGTCCTCCATCTTTGGATTTGATCTCCCAGTGCATTTGTATATGTCCCTCCCAAAAAGGAATGATCGAAGAATAAGAGCGTGCGATCTCTCCATTTTGACGCGGAAGGAATAAAGAACAAATGACAATTATTTGTATCGAAGAGGAAGTCAGCAAGCTTGCGTCCTCCAATGCCGAAGAGATAGCCTCCTACGCTGAGAAAATCATGTTTAGAATAGAGGTTCAGGGAGTAGTAGCCGTAGTTTGCCGGAATGGGCAGTACGGGACTCATGGCAAAGACGTAGAGATGTTCTTTGAGAATAACTCGGAGCGAGGGGTCGAGACCTTCGATCGCTCTTCTTGTGATCACGCCAGCTTCGCTGTGTAAAATGCTTCCCCAAAGAAGCTCGGGGTTGATCGAATGCATTCTCAAAGAGAGCTCTTTAATGAGTTTTCTGGTTTTGAGGACGGCGGGGGTGTCAATGAAGGCGACTTCTCGCAAAATGCGCAATACATCTCGGGTGAGGCCTTTTGTTTTATTGTGCAGGCCTATGAGAAGGGTGCCTTCGGGTACTTTTTTTGCGATCGTTTCGCACGACTCCAGGAAGACTTTCATAGAGGTCTTAATGCCATTTTGATAGGTCAAAAGGCCTAGCTGTTTTCCCTGATGGGGAAGAAGATCGCCTAGATGGCAGGCGAGATCTGCTGTTCCCTCTTCGATCTCCTGCTCTGTTAAATGAAGGCGATGAAAAAATGAGCAGGCGATGCCTAGATCGACTTTCAGTCCGCCGATCCTGCCTTCACAGCGCAAGACTTGTCCGGGAGAGAGTTCTTCGAGTTCTTTTAGCTTAAGTTGGATGGAAAAGGAGTCGTCGGAGGGCCATTCACAAATCTCCGGTTCCTCTTCGATCTCGAGCTGGTTACAGAGAGAGGCTGCGTCCCAGAAGATCTCTTCACCTTCCTTATCCCAGCAGTCGGGAAGATCGGGTAGTTCATTGTGATTAGCAAAGAGAAGCGTTGGAAGAAAGAGAAGAAAAAGGATCCGCCACATAAGGTACCCCTAATTTTTGCGGCGGATCTTAAAAAATATCCTAATATTATATCAAGAAAAGATTAGGAAGGTGAGGTCGGGTCTAAAAAAAAGGGACAGGATGAACAAGATCGCCTTAGGCGGCAGGATTCGCAGGATTGAAATTATCTATCCTGCGAATCCTGCCGCCGTAGGCGATCTTGTTCATCCTGTTATTCTTTTCTGTCAGTTTTGTACACAGAAACAGATAAGTGTGTGTGTTTCTATCAGGGTGTTGCAAGTAGTTTTGCGATGCGGAGTGCATCGCGCTCAGCTTGCGTCCGTTCGTAAATGAAAATTCTGCAGGAAGAGTAGCCTTCGACCAGCTTTTCAGCATACTCATCCAGCTCTTCTACCTCTAAACGATCGAGCTTGCTGTTCAACTCAAACTCGGCGCTGTCTTCAGAGTCGCATTGGAGTCTAAATTCAAAGGCAGGGTGCTCGATGGTCGTTGAAACTCCTTTTAGAGAGAGTCCCGAGACGCTGATGCTTTCTCTGATTCTCTCAGGATTTGGGAGTCTCAGAGGCGTCTCGCGTTCAGGATCAAATTCCTGATCGAAGTAGAGAGCTAGTTTAGGATAGGCGTAGAAGAAAAAGTTCTCTTCTTGTTTATTCTGCCACCAAGGATCTTCCAGATGGAAGGTCCAGGTCGCGCTGATGCAGTTGGCCAGGCGGTCATCTTCATACTTGGAGGAGAGGATCTCCACGGGACCAAATAGTGTTTCATGGTTCTTTCTGACACTTTTGAGGTGTTTCTTTTCTCCTCTGGTTTCGAGGAATGTACGTACGTGGTTTGCAAAGTCACCGTAATAGAGAGATGTGACGGTTAGCTCCACTTCGCCATCTTTCAGGGTAAAGGATGTGGTTCGATCAATGTCGATTTCCGGACGCTGGATCGGTATGGAGGTAAGTTCGTTGCTCTCTTCTGTGAGAGCAAGTCCTTTGCGATAGGGAAGGCGTGATTCTCTAAGAGAGCCGCCTTCGTAGAATCCGGTAGGATCTACATAGGCGGGTCCATCAGAGAGGTCAATGCGTGTGATCACATGGTCGAAAATGCCTTGAGGCAGGTAGTTGTCGATGCCATCTTGTTTTTGGGTGTTCACAAGAAAGGGTGCTGAGGGTATGTCGATCAGATCGAGAAAGGATCGCAGGAGTTGCGTCTTGGCCTTGCAGTCTCCATATCTTTTCTTGAGCGTCTCTTCGGCAGGCGCCGGTTTCCATCCGCCCATTCCAAGGCAAACGGCAAGGTAGCGAATCTCATCTTGTACAAAACGCAGCGCTTTAAGAGCGGCCTCTTCCGGGTTGGAGGAGTCTCGTTTCCATGCTGCTACAAGCCGGCTTGCTTCTTCGTTGAGTGCAAAGGCCGGATCGATCTGATAGAAATCCAGTTCGTCATGAACGACTTGGTTCCAAGATGTGTACTCTGTGAACTCCACGTAGGGAGCATCATGATAGCCTTTCGGCTGTAGGGACTCTCTTTTCCTCGCAGGACATGGCTCTACTGTGGCCACATAGTCCGTTTCTGATTCGGAGAATGAGGCTATGGATTCTGGATCAAAATGGCGGATGCGCGCCTCTCTTTCATTTGACTTGATCATCCTCAAGTGCAATTTATCGATCGCCATGGAGGTTTGTAGCGATGTTCTCCAGCCTCTATGGTCAAAGGGAGCGCCTTCTGTGGTCAGGGAATATTCCAGTAGATCGCCTTCTCGTACGTCATCGACAAACAAGACTGCTTGCAATTCTCCACAAAACATGAGGCCATCTAATCCGGGCTCTTGCTGAATCACATAGATTTGTGCTTCATGGAGTCTGTCGATGCGCTCTTCTCCTCGGATGATGTCGCAGCTATGCAAGATAAGCTTTTGATAGTAGGGATTGAAGGAGAGGTTCAGATTCGCGGCATCGAGTATGTCGTGAATGTTGCGCATCCTCAATACGGTATGATGGTAGATCGCGTGGAGATCGGGATTGTATTGTACATCTTCTAAAACGATCGCATTTTTAGATTCCTTCTCGGGGAGAGTAGCTGGTTCGACCCAGGCGGGGGTCGTCTCTCGACTCACGGAATATTCGGGTGCGGGGCGGACAAGCTGTTCCGGAACTTGGTAGTGGTGGGCGGGCTCTGCGTCGTACATAAGATCCTCCTAAAAATTGGGAGGTGAGCTTAGCACTTCTTTTAAGAAAAGATCAATCTCGGTTGATGTTTGGGTGAGGCAAAATCTTGATTTTTTTCAGGGAGCGATCATTCGAGGAGAGCACTTCGAGATCAAATTCATCTTGCATCAAGCGCCAGCCTTTTGCGGGTATCGTTCCCGCGCGGTGGAAGACGTAGCCGCCAATGGTCTCGTAATCGGAATCGGGTGGAATGTGTACACCAATCTGCTCTTCGATGTCGTTGATGCTCATTTTGGCGTCGACGACCCAGCCGCCATTGGGCAATGGCCAGAATTGCTGGTCTGCGGCGATATCATACTCATCTTCAATTTCGCCAACGAGCTCTTCTAAGATATCTTCAATAGTTACGATTCCTTCGGTCCCGCCATATTCATCGACGATGATCGCCATGTGGATCTGCTTGCTGCGGAACTCTTGGAGTAGGTGTGTGATCTTTTTGTTCTCGGGTGCGTAGAGGACTGGTTTGGAGATCGATTCGAGATCCGTTTCGATGTCGCGTCCCTCTTTTGCTGATTCAGCGTAAAATTTAAGCAGGTCTTTGTAGAGTACAACGCCAATGATCTGATCGAGTGTGTCGCGGAAAATCGGGATGCGGCTGTAGCCTTCTTGCGCAAAGAGTCTGGCGGATTCTCGGATCGAGGTGTCTGCTGCCAGGCTGAAGATATCCACGCGCGGTACCATGATCTCTTTCGCAACGCGCTCTTTGAAATTCACAAAGGAGCTAATCAGCTTCTGATCGGCGGGATCGAGGTGGTGCTGCAGTTCCGATTCGCGTATCAGCTCTTTGATCTGCGCGCGGCTCGGTAGAGCTTCTGCCTCTTCTTCGTCGGCTTGCGCTTTTCTGACGACGCCTTTTGTCGCATGGAGCAGGAGAATGACGATGGGAAAAGCCATCGTTAGGTAGATGGAGGAGAAAAATGCGCTCAATCTCAATGTGCTGCGCGGCCAGAGGCTCGATACGATGCGAGCCGTAAAATCGGCAAACAGGGTGATTAAAAGCAGGGTCAATGCTGTCAAAACCAGAAGGGTCCAGTCGTGGTGCGAGGGAGCTTCAATCAAGAGGGTCTTGAAGTAGGGAACGGAGGTGGAGATGTAGAAAAATCCGCTCAGAGCAAAGAGGAGCTGGTAGATGTTTTTGCTAATTCCAATGGCTATGTGGAGAGTGTCCCACTCATGGCTTGGGAAAAATCTGCGCAGGATGGGGCGGAAGAAGAATCTATGCTGACGTATCACTTTTTTTGATTTGAGGCGTCCCAGGCAGAGGATGGAGGTGCTCAGCATGCTCAAAAAAAGCATGCCAATCAAGAAGACAAGGGGAAGGAAGAGGCTGTCGATGAGAAAGTCGATGATCATAATTTAGGGTCGGAGAGATATTCCAAGGTCGTTTAAATGAGCCATACACTTTTTTTCTTTTATACGCATGGTTCTTCTGTCGCCAGGCTCTATATCATCGTATCCCAAGAGGTGTAGGATGCCGTGGACGATGTAGAGGGCCGTTTCGGTGTGGGGGTCGCCCCCTTTTTTTTCACAATACTCTAGAGCGACTTTCGGGCAAACGAAGATCTCTCCGAGCATCTCATCGTCTATAGGAAAGGTGATGCAGTCTGTAGGCGTGGGGTCGCTGAAGAATTCTTGATGTAGATCGGAGATGCTCTTTTTTGAGACGAAATAGAGAGAGATCTCTCGGCAGGATACTTTTTCAAAGACGAGGATAGCCGCGATGAGGGTTTTGACCGCCTTGGAGGATAAGGATAGATCCCTTTGCCGATTTGAGAGATGGATAATGAGAGAGCTTTCTTTCATGAGGAAGCCGCTGGGTAGTCACCCTTCCAGCGGCTATTGCCTTAGTTAGACGGTGTTTTGGGGAGGCCAGTTACTTTCGTATTCTTGCCATCTTCCCATTTGCCGAGCTTTCTCAGAACGTCGATTCGCTCGTAGCGCTTAAGTACGTTACGCTTTTTCGCGCCTTTATTTGATTTGCCGTAGCTGTTGTGTCTGGTCATTGTCGGGTCCGTCGTTTTAAGAAATTTTTGGAACAAAGCGCAGTTCAGCTTCTGTTACCGTGTTTTCATGCACGCGGAAGCCTTGGGCTAGGTTGTCTTTTTTTGGTCCACTCTTGGGGAAGGCCACTTTAGGACGGCGCTTGGATATAGCTCGTCTTTCGCCTTGTTTACTCATACGGGTCATGATTCATACTCCATGGAAAATCAGGGCGTGATTATAGTTATTTTCTGGATATGGTTCAAGTCGATTGATGAATTAGATGACTTTCGATCAGATATCTAGCCTGTTTGTAGGCGTCATATCTCAGTTGGGAAAGATTTTTTTTACTCTGAGAGGTCGCATCTTCGAATTCGTAAATGGTCCGAAAAGGGCCTTCGATCAGTAGGGGAGTGGGGCAGAGGTTAAAGGCGTAGCGGGCGTTATTCAAATTCTTTTTTACTTTTGTGATGCCGATCCATTCCTCGGTGGGCTTTTCTAGAATCGAGTGAGGAAGGAAGCTGGTGGGTGTGTGTTTCCAGAGTAGCTCATCGACGTAGGCAAGGGCTTTATCTTCCTCTGCGATGATCAAGACCGGCTCTTTGAGCAGGAAGTGGCGCTGGACGATCTGAACCAGACAGGATGTCTTGGCTTGAGGGGTTTGTACTTGGAAAAAAATGACGCGGGGGAGGGGATCAGGGGGTTGCATTTTCCTCCGGTACGATCACGCCGCAGGAGAGGATGAATTTGACGGCATCTTCGTTGTTCATGCCAATTTCATGGGTGTCTTTTTCTGGCACCAGCAGGAGAAAGCCGGATGTGGGGTGGGGTGCTGTAGGTGCAAAAACGGAGATAAGCGGCTCTGAGGAGTGCTCTTGGCACTCTTTGGCCACTTCGCCGGCGACAAATCCGATGGAGTAGGTTGGTTTGGAGGGAAAGGGGATCATGATTGGGCGTTTAAAGACTTTTTTATCACCTTGAGCAAAGAGGGCTGTAAAGATATCGCGGCTCACGTTGAAGATTGTTTTGACAAGGGGGATTCGCGACAGGAGTTTGTTGGCCCATTGCAAAAGATTGCGAAAGAGGAACCAGCGAGCGACGATGCCGAGAAACAGGACAAAGATGCATAAAAGGATCAGCGCTAGGGTGCGAGCGATAAGGGTGCTGAATCCCTCAGGCAGCGTAAAGGGAAGGTAGTGCTGAAGGGTCTTGAGCAGTTGGGTAACGAGAGGGACGAAGGGTGCGGTGAAAAAATCGAAGAGGAAAACGATGACCATGAGCGTCAGCGCGACGGGGAGGAGAAGGACGAGTCCTGCGAAAAAGTATTTTTTCATGTTTGCTCCTCAACTTGAGGCTGTGGCTGTACGACGCCGCACGAGACGATGTATTTAATCGCTTCTTCGGGATGCATTTTAAGGTAGTTTAGATCTGCTTTCGGGCGCATGACGAGAAAGCCGGTTGTGGGGTTTGGTGTCGTTGGAATGTAGACGGTGATCATTTCCTCTTTTGTCGCGGTGCAGCACGCCTCCGGACTGTCTCTTGCAACAAGACCCAGGACAAAGCACTCTTCGTAGGGAAATCGCAGCATGACTACGCTCTGAAAGGTCTTTTTGTCACCTGAAAAGAGTGCCTGGATCATATCTTTGGTGGTCTTATAGAGCTTATTGACGAATGGGATCTTGTGTAGGATCTTATCGCCCGCCCTGATCAGGAGATTGATCGCAAACCAGTGAGCAAAGAGGCCAAGCAGCAGAACAAACAGGAATAGTCCTATGAGTATGAGCAGTTGGCTGACGGTGCGGATCAGATTCTCAGGGATGTGAATCGCTTCTAGCAGCTCTGTGGCCAGACCCATGAAGGGACTGGTCAGGAAATTCACAAGAAAAAGCGCAAACCAGACGGTCACCGCAAGAGGAAGTAGGGTGACGAGTCCTGCCAGAAAGTATTTCTTCATGTAATGAAAGTACCCAATCAACTGGAAACGGTAAAGGAGTTTATTTCCTTCGTGGAGAAGAGATTTCCCATTTCGCATTCTGTCTTATCAGATCGATGCTGCTCATACGTATGGAGATCGGCGTTCCGCAGGAATAGATGCGCCCGCTTCTCGATCCGCGAAATGTAAGCGTTTTGGGATTGTATTCGAAATAGTCATTTCCAAGCTCAGAAACGTGGATCGAGCCTTCCAGAGCAAATTCAGGCAGCTCAAAGAATACGGCAAAGGGTTTGACTCTTGTGATGGTGGCTTGATAGAGCTTTTTCGGATCTTCCTCATACGCAGCAGCTGCAAGACGCAGTTTTTTCAGAAGCAGAACTGAGTTCTCAGCGCGCATCGAGAGGCGCTCTCTGTCCGAGCAGGTCTGTGCAATAACGGTTAAATCGGACTCCGGATCTTCTTCGTTGAAGAGAAGGCGCTGGATCACAAGATCGCTGTAGCGGCGTATTGGACTTGTGAAGTGGCAGTAGTATTCGAGGGCAAGACCGAAGTGGCCGATGTTTTCCGGCGAGTAGAGAGCTTGTTTCATGCTGCGGATAAAGCTGACGGAGAGTTGCGGTGCAAGCGGAGAGTCCTTCGCGGATTCGAACAGCTTTTGTATATCGCCCTCTTTGGGCTTGGCAGGCATGGTAAATCCAAGAGCGCGTGCATAGGCGTAGAAATCTTCAAAGGCTTCAGGTGCAGGCTCGTCATGGACGCGGAAGATCTGTTCTTTTCCGGACTTAGAAAGGTGGGTCGAGACGATCTCATTGGCCTTGAGCATGAACTCTTCGATCATCTGATGCGTGATGTCATACTCTATCTGGACGATTTTGACAGGTACTCCCTTCTCATCCACGATGATTTTTCCCTCGGACATCGCAAAATCGATGCTGCCGCGCGCTCGTCTCTTTTGCTTGAAGAGTTTGCAGAGGGCAACCATTCGATCGAGTAGTGGGCGGTAGGCGTGCTTTGGCTTTTTCTCGAGGATCGCATAGGCATCCTCGTAGGCAAAGCGCTTCTTGCTTTTGATGCAAGAGCGCGCGATCTCATATTCGACGAGATCTCCATTTGTGTTGAACTCAGCCAGCACGGAGATGGTCAATCGTTTGACGTTGGCCTTGAGGCTGCAGAGCTCATTGGAGAGCTCAAAAGGGAGCATGGGCAGGCAAAACCCGGGAAAATAGGTTGAGTTGCAACGGGCAAAAGCTTCCTGATCGAGATGGGATCCTCGCTGGACATAAGAGGCGGCATCGGCGATATGCACGCCGAGGAAAAAGTGCCCCTTTTCGTCTTGGGTCAAAGAGATCGCATCGTCGAAATCTTTGGCAGTATCGGGATCGATGGTCACCGTTTCGAGCTTAGTCAGATCGAGGCGCCCTTTATCAGAGACTCTTTTCCCAAAGGCTCTCGCCTCTTTGACTGCTTCTTCGGAAAAGCCGTTGGGTAGTTCAAACTCTTCGATGGCAGCTGTCGTATCGCAAGATGGATCAGAGATATGTCCGACGCGGCGCTCGAAATCGGCCAAGACGGAGTCCTCGCCGGTATTCCAATCGGAGACTTTGCAAATGATGCGATCTCCCGGAACCAGGGTCTCGTTTTTTGGCGTTTTGATGAAAATCGGTTTTTGCTGTCCAAGTAGTGGTGCGTAGGCGAGATAATGGCTTTTGGCGTCTTCGAGGATCGTGCAGCCTAGATGAGAGCGGCTGCGCTTGATAATGGCGATGATGCGGCCCTCGGGTCCTTTCGGAGTGACGTCTGTCACCTCGACTTCTACGGTGTCTCCATCGACGGCATTGGCGATCGAATGTTTGGGGATGAAGACATCTTTGCCCTTTTCGATGCCATCGACTTTAACAAAACCGAATCCTTTGACAGGATGGACGCTGATCGTTCCTGTGACGATCAGATTCTGATCCTCTTTCAGTTGATAGCGATCTTTGTTCAGGGAGAGCTCATCCATCTTGATCAGCATCTCGAGTGCCTCGTGAAAGGTCTTGTGAAGAGGTTCGGGTACAGTGAGTTGCGCAAAGAGCTCTTCGGCGGTCATGGGGCTGTAACGTTTGCCGCTGATGTATTGGAGGATCGTACGCGCAAAATTTCTCTTGAGGCGATCGGTCTTATTTGAAGATTTGGATTTCTTTCTAGTCATGGATCCTGTTTTGGCCAAAGAGCCATATTAGGGGCTGAGAGGATGTCTGTAAAGGTGGATTCGCCTCTAATTTTATATCTCACTGCCTGTTAGGTGTATATGAATTAAGGCTGTAGAGGGATGTTTTCTGGGAATTAATACTAAATATATAAAGATTTGTTATAATTGGCTTGTTTATAGTCGTTTATTAATTGAAATAAGTAGGGTATTGCTTGTGAATACAGTCCTTCCGGGAAGCCCAGCAACATATAGTTCTTGGGAAAAGACAGCTAATATTTATAGGGATAAAGATTCGTTTTTAATGAAATCCGCCAAGGTTATGGGCGTTTTCTTAGGTTTTATCTCCATCATAGGAACGATTCCTACTGTTATCTACCTGATTAACAAGCTCAAAGGAAAAACGCAGTCGGTTTTGGATTCCTATGCTCATTACAGAGAGACGAATGGATCTGAAATTATTACTAATGGAAAAGTCAGGATGGTATCGATTGAGAATAGAATTGTCGCTCCTAGCAGTTCCCAAGAGTTTAAATTCCAATACAGCAGAGATAGATTATCGAGAGTTGAAAAACTAGAAGAGCAGGATCTTTTTGCTTTAGAAGTCCTAAAGAATCCAGATAATATAAAAGCTGTTCAAAAGTGTTCCGAAAAACTAGCCGATTATTTAGAAAAATATGCTAGTTCTTCAGAGGACGCGTTTTCTATTATGGAAATTGATAAATCAATAGCAGGTATAAAAGGAAAATATCCAACGCTTCGTGCAAAATTTTTGTATACTGAAAGTTTGTTGAAATTTTTCAGAGAAGAGAAAGATCCCATTCTACTGTTGTCTGTTATATGGACGGTTTTTGTCAGTGGAAATCAAGATTCTTCAGATGATGATATAAATCATATATATAAGAAATATATTGTACCTCAAAAAGACTATCTAGAATCCAAGGAAAAGCCATCTCCTGATTTGAGATTTGGAAATAGTGGAGTTATTAGCAACGCACCTTTATTCACTAGTAAGGGCATTGTCCCATATATTAAAGACATCGACTATCGCTCAATCAATCCCGATGCAAAACACCCAGATCTCAAAGAATATCTATCGGGGCAAAAAGCGTTCGTAGCGGGGCCTTCCGGAATGGCTAATATGTTTTGTAAGGTTCTGAACCACTTAGAGATTCATCCGCATTCCGTTGAGGGGAAAAAACTTTGCGAGACATTTTCAGCTTTCGTAGTTGGTAGCGGTATGCATTCCTATGAGGAAGTTTATGACTCTTTCAATCTTTATAGCCCGATTCGGCCCATCCATCTTGTAAAAAAGGTTCTCTCTGATTGGAAATTTAACCTTCTTAAAAATAATGGATAATTTATGAGTATAAAAGCACCCAGCTTGCCTGATCTTCCAGCTACAATTCGTGCTTGGAAAAGAGCCGCGAATGACGAGCGGTTTCAGGATTCGAAAGCTTTAAAATTAAGAGTCTGTGTCGGCTTGGCTCTCCGAACTCTAGCTTCTCGTCTTCCAGGCGATCTGAGGAAACAGGATCTAGAGCAGCGTTCCTATCAGCATTTTAGAAAAACCGGTGGGACGGAGATTCTCATTGATGGAAAAATCAGAAAGGTAGCCAGTGTCAATAGAATAGCTGTTGCAAATCCATCTCATGTCTTTGCTTTTGAATACAGTCGCCCCGGTTTGTCGACTCAAGAAAAACTGAGAGAACAGGATCTCCATGCACGATCTGTCCTAGAAAACCTGGGCAATAGTAAAGCGGTACAGAGCTGTGCTGGACAAGTAGCTGATCATTTAGAGAGATCTGTTGGCTATTTTGCCAAAGACACTTTTGTTTATAGACTCAATCGCTTTCTAAGAAATAAAGAAGGGGAATATCCGATCTTACCCAAACGTTTTCACTCTTTTGATCAGTTGCTCCGGTTTTTAAAGAAGGAGCCGGACTCTGTTTCTCTGCTATCGGTTCTCTGGCTTCTCTTTGCGGGGAAGAATGGCAGTACAACAGACCGAGAGATTAACTATCTTTACAAGAGGATGATTACCCCTCAGCAGGATTACGTTGAGGACTTGCCGAGAAAAGAGATCGCAAAAATAAGTGCGCAGGTAGAGAGTGCAAGGTTTGGAAATAGTGGAATTATTTCTGACTGCGATCTCTTTTCTTCTGACAAATTCACGCCTTATATTCGAGATGTTGATTATCGGAAGCTGAATCCTGAAGCGATACATCCTGAGCTGGCGGACTATTTATCTGGCGAAAAGCCGTATGTATCTGGGGCCTCCGGAATGGCCAACATGTTTTGCAAGGTTCTGAATCATCTAAGGATTCATCCCTTTTCAGAAGAGGGGAGGACGCTTTGTGAGACGTTTTCAGCTTTCGTGGTGGGCAGCGGGATGCACTCTTATGAAGAGACCTACTATTCTTTCAATCTCTACGCAAAAATACGATTCATAAAAGCGGATTTACCATCTAAACTCTAGAATACCTTTCAAAGAGAACAGGATAGACAAGATCGCCTGCGGCGGCAAGATTTGCAGGATAAAGCATTTCTATCCTGCATATCTTGCCGCCGCAGGCGATCTTGTCTATCCTGTCCTTTCTTAGGGAAGGCCTGGACAACTCTATTTCGCGAATCTTGCGGATCTTTTCATCCACACAGCGATTTTCGAACTCGTTAACCTGAAAAAGGTTAACTTCGTTCTGTAAATCGCAGTGTGATTAAAAATCTCTCGCAATTTCCGCAAAAGCGAGTTACCCAGACCTTCCTTAGAGGAAGTTGCGCGCTTTAAGGTGCTCTTTTAATGTAGGCACATCTGTGAAGGTCTCGCCATCGAGTCCAGAGGTTTTAGCCGCTTGGACGAACTTCTCTATATCATCGGTATAAAATGATTTCCCATGAGCCATGTTGAGCGCTTTTCTAAAGATCTCCGGCTGCGGTTTACACGCTTTGACTTGATACGAGAGGATGTAGTCGTCGAAGAGCTTTAGAATCGGGTAGTGTGAATAGGCGTAGTTGAAGTGGCACTCGTTCGTATTGGAGAGGAGGACGAGGCGCGTTCCTTGGGTTTTCAGCGTTTCTACAAGAGGCCAGAGCTCTGTATTGGGTGTGAAGATGTCGGAGGCGGCTCGCATCGCTTCGAGAAGAGAGAAGGAGCGGTTGCTTAAAGCTTGTAGCGTGCGGTAGATGTGTTCTGTGTCGAGCTGTCCTGTTTCGTAGGCTTGAAAAACGCCTTTTTGCGCGAACTTTTGGCGGAGGAGGTTGGGCGAGATTTTTGTGAGGTCAGCGAGTTGTGTCCACATCTTCTCATGGCTGAAGAAGAGTAGTACGTTGCCGAGATCGAAAAATACGGTTTGTTTTTTCATCCGCGCCTTGTGGCGCTCTCCAGTGTGTTTTGCATGAGCATGGCGATCGTCATCGGTCCAACTCCGCCAGGAACAGGTGTGATCCAAGACGCAATCGGTGCGACGGCGTCAAAATCTACGTCACCGACGAGTTTTTCTTCATTCTGCACGCGGTTAATTCCTACGTCAATCACTACACAGCCCGGGCGCACCATCTCTTTTTTGATGAAGCGTGGCTGGCCGATCGCGGCGATTAAAATATCTGCGGTTTGTGTGATCTCGCTTAAGTTTTTCGACTGGCTATGGGCCAGTGTCACGGTCGCGTTGGCGCCTTTTTTCTTCTGGGAGAGAAGTACGGCAAGCGGTTTGCCCACAATGTTGCTGCGCCCGACGATCACAACGTGCTTGCCTTCGATGGGTAGTGTATGGGCGAGGAGCTGCTGGATGCCGTGCGGTGTGCAGGGTAGAAATCCATCTGCCTCTCCCAGGAGGAGCTTGCCCATGTTGATGGGATGGAAGCCGTCGACATCTTTCTCCGGTGCGATCGAGCGTGTGACTCTCAGGGTATCGAAGTGTGCCGGTAGCGGGAGCTGAACGAGGATGCCGTCGATCTGTGGGTCCAGGTTGAGCTGGGAAATTTCTTTGAGTAGCTCTTCTTGGCTCGTATCTGCCGGGTACTCTTTGACAATCGACTGGATGCCGATTCTGCTGCACGCCTTTTTCTTCATTCGGACGTAGGCAAGAGAGGCTTGATTTTCTCCTACAAGGAGAAAGGCCAGGCCGATTTTACGGGGAAACTGTTCGATCTTGTGGGTGAGAGAATCGAGAATCTCAGAGGCGATTTTCTTACCGTCGATCAGCTTCATCGTTGCTGCAGCACCTTACCAATCTGCTGATGGAGATGGCCGTTGGTTACCAGAATCGGCTCGTAGGCAAAGAGATCGAGCGGCTCTTCATCCCAGCGGCTCACTTTGCCGCCCGCTTCTTCGATGAGCAGGATACCTGCTGCACAATCCCAGGGCGCCAGGGAGATTTCAAAAAAGCCGTCGAAGCGGCCCGAGGCGACGTAGCAGAGGTCGAGTGATGCTACGCCCATCCGGCGTACCGGTATGCCTTGGCGGAGGATGTCTGTGAAGTGGCCGATGCAGTCTCCCGGATTCTCTGCGAGGTTGTAGGGAAATCCGGTGGCGAGAAAGGCTCTTTTTAACTCGGTGACTTCTGAGACTTTGATTCTGGTTCCATTGAGAAAGGCGCCGACATTTTTCTGCGCGACAAAGAGCTCATGGGTGATCGGTTGATAGACGACGCCGCAGATGAGCTCGTTGTTTTTGCGCGCTGCAATACTGATGGCGAAAAAGGGGAGGCCGTGGGCGAAGTTGACGGTGCCGTCGAGAGGATCGATGATCCACTGCAAAGCGCTGCTGCCTTCATTTTTTCCTCCGCTCTCTTCTGCGAGGAAGAGTGAATCGGGAAACTCTTTTTTGAGGAATTCAATGATGAACTCTTCTGAGCGGTGATCATATTCGGTGACGAGATTGTGGATGCCCGATTTGGCTTCAATAGAGAACTGTCCCCCAAATCCTTTCCGCAATATTTCTCCCGCAGCAAGTACGGCTTCGATGGCTAAAAGTGAGACGTGTGAGAGATCTTTATCCATTTCTTCTTATCATCCAGTGTTTCCATTGGCGCTGCGCCCATTCAAAGAGTAGCAGCGGTCCGACCAGCCATAAAAAAGCGTAGGCTGCGTCGATCAGCGGCATCGTAAAAAAATCTAGAAAAGACCATTTTCCGCTAAAGGGTGCTCTCCTGTCAAAAAGAAAAAGAATTAATACGTGCATGGGTGTGAAAAGAAAAGAGATGATTCCGGTGAAAATACAGAGTTGTAGTGCCTCACCCTGGAAAAATCGATTGCGGAAGCGATAGGCTGCGGCTGTTGTCAGCGTAAGGCTGAGAGCAAAAATGCCAAATGGATCTGCCGAGAGGAGATCTGCAAGCAAGCCTGTGAGAGCTGCGGCCCAGAGCGCTGTGAGGTAGCTGCTGCGCATGCAGGTGAGCGCAAGAAAGGGTGCATAGCTCAGGAGGCCGATAGCAGGAAAAAGCGCACTTTGCAGCACGATCATGGTGCTACAGAGAACAAAGGCGATCCAGAGTACGGGCTCTTTTAAGATGGATGGCACGTTTTCGACTCGAGTCTT